>JBOHKJ010000528.1:0-6704 GCA_050728975.1 Kiloniellales bacterium
CCATGATCCTGCGCGAGCCGGCTGGCGTGGTGGCCGCCGTGGTGCCCTGGAACTTCCCGCTGCTGATGGCGTCGTGGAAGCTGGGGCCGGCGCTCGCGGTCGGCAACTCGGTGATCCTGAAGCCGGCCGAGCAGTCGCCGCTCACCGCGCTGCGCATCGCCGAGCTGGCGATCGAGGCCGGGATTCCGGAGGGCGTCTTCAACGTGGTGCCGGGCTTCGGCGAGACCGCCGGCCAGGCGCTCGGCCGCCACAACGATGTGGATGTCGTCGCCTTCACCGGCTCGGCCGAGGTCGGCAAGTACTTCCTCAGGTACGCCGGCGAATCCAACATGAAGCGGGTCGGTCTCGAATGCGGCGGCAAGACGCCGAACATCGTCATGGCCGACGCGCCCGACCTCGACGCGGCGGCGACCGCGGCCGCCTGGGGAATCTTCTTCAACCAGGGCGAAGTCTGCAACGCCGGCTCGCGCCTGCTGGTCGAGGAATCGATCAAGGACCGGGTGCTGGAGAAGGTGATGGAGGTCGGCAAGGCGATCAAGGTCGGCGATCCGCTCGATCCGGCGACCGAGATGGGCGCGATGGTCGACGACACCCAGATGAGCCGCGTGCTCGGCTACATCGACGCCGGGCGCAAGGAAGGCGCCAGGCTCGCCATGGGCGGCGAGCGGATTCGCGCCGACAGCGGCGGCTTCTACATCGCGCCGACGGTCTTCGACAACGTCAGCAACAAGATGAAGATCGCCCAGGAGGAGATCTTCGGCCCCGTCCTCTCGACCATCACCTTCAAGGACTACGAGGACGCGGTGAAGATCGGCAACGACACCATCTACGGGCTCGCCGCCGCGATCTGGACCCGCGACATCGACAAGGCCCACAAGGCGGCGCGCGCGCTGCGCGCCGGCTCGGTCTGGATCAACTGCTTCGACGCCGGCGACATGACCACGCCCTTCGGCGGCTTCAAGCAGTCCGGCTTCGGGCGCGACAAGTCGCTCCACGCGCTCGACAAGTACAGCGAGCTCAAGACCGTCTGGATCGCGCTCGGCTGATGGCCCCTTTCACCCGATGACCGATATAGCAGCAATTCCGGCGACCCACGTCGCCGCCTTCGACGGGCTGGGCGCGGCCTACAGCCGCTTTCGTCCCGGCTATCCCGAAGCGCTGCTGGCGCAGGTGGTGGCGCTGTGGGAAGAGCGCGCGGCGCCGGCCGTGGCGCTCGACGTGGGCGCGGGCACCGGCATCTCGACCCGGGCCTGGGCCGAGGCGCTCAGCGCCAAATGGCGCGTGGTGGGGCTGGAGCCCAACCAGGACATGCTCGCCCAGGCCACCGTCTCCAAGCGCGGCGCGGTGGTGGAGTTCCGCGCCGGCCAGGCCGAAGAGCTGCCGTTCGAGGACGCCACCTTCGGCCTCGTCAGCGCGGCGCAGGCGGTCCACTGGTTCGACCGCCCGCTCTTCTATGCCGAGGCCGCGCGCGTGCTGGCGCCGGGCGGCCTGCTCGTCGTCGTCAACAACGACCGCGAGCTCGACGGCGAAGGGCCGATGCCGCAGGCCGAGGCGCTGCTGGAGCGCGACATGCCGGGCTACAGCCGCTACTACCGGGCGATCGATTTCGAGGCCGAGCTGGACGCGCTCGACTGGCCAGAGCGCGTCGTGCGTTTCGAGGAGACTTGGCTGCGTCCGGTGACGCCGGAGGCGTTCGCGGGTCTCATGCTGTCGCGCTCCAAGTCCAAGCCCTTCGTCGCGAGGCACGGCCAGAGCGCGGCGGAAGCCATGCTGACGGCGCTCTGCGCGCCCTATCTCGACAGCGAGGGCCGGGTGCCGATCCGCTACCGCACCCGCGCCACCGTGGCGCTCAAGCCGGCCTAGCTACTCCAGCGGCGGGCCTTCGGAGGCGGTGGTGGCCCAGCGCGGCAGGCCGTCGGCGAGCTTCACGTAGGCGAGCTGCTCGGCGCAGAAGACGTGGCCCTGGGGCTTGAAGTCGCCGGGCGCCTCGAAGGCCGCCACCAGCAGGTGGATCTCGTCGGGCCAGCGCGCGCCTTCGTACGAGAGCGGGCTGCCGCAGGCTTTGCAGAAGCGCCGCGTCACGCCCGGCGAGGAGTGGTTCTCGCCCGGCTTCGCGCCGCTGAAGCGCACCTTGTCGCGGGCGTAGCCGGTGTAGGTGGCAAACGCCGAGCCGGTGGCGCGGCGGCACGAGCGGCAATGGCAGTGGGTGACCCAGCGCGCCGGGCCCTCAGCTTCGAAGCGCACCGCGCCGCACAGGCAGCCGCCTTGGTGGAGTGTTGCGCTCTCGCTCACGGGCTTTCTCGCCTCCGGCGCCGGACTCTACTCCGCCGCCTTGGGCGGCTCCAGGTGCTCCTCGGCTTCCTCGGCCGGCTGCTTGGGGAAGCCCTTCGGCGAGGCGAGGCGCTCGCGGTCGCGCGCCACCACCGGCGGCGAGGTCATGTAGGCGGCGAGCAGCCTGGCGACCCCTTCGAGCGCCGAGAGATGGGTGCGCTCGTAGCCGTGGGTGGCGTCGGTGCCGAAGCAGACCAGGCCGGTGCGGATGTCGTTGCCGGCCTCCAGCGCGGCGGCGGCATCGCAGCGGTAGTGGATCATGACGTCGCGGCGATGGGGAATCTTCAGGTCCTCGGCGAGGCTCAGCAGATGCTGCGTCAGGTGCCAGTCGAAGGGCCCGCTCGAATCCTTGATGCCGATGGTGACCGCCGTCTCCTGGGATTCCTGGCCGGGCGCCTGGGGCGCGGTGTCGATCGCCACCATCTCGGCCACGTCCTGGTGCAGCACCGCCGAGGCGCCGGAGCCGGTCTCCTCGGCGATGGTGAAGAGCGGGTGGCAGTCGACCGGCAGCTCCAGGCCGGCGTCCTTGGTCGCCTTGATGGCGCCGAACAGCGCGGCGACGCCGGCCTTGTTGTCGAGATGGCGCGAGGCGACGAAGCCGGCCGGGGTCAGCTCGGCCTGGGGGTCGACGGCCACGAAATCGCCGACCGCGAAGCCGAGCGTTTCCAGGTCCGCGCGCGAATAGCAGATCTCGTCGACACGCAGCTCGATGTGATCCCAGCCGATCGGCTGGCTGTCGACCTCGTCGCCGAAGGTGTGGCCCGAGGCCTTGAGCGGCAGGATGGTCCCGCGCCGGGTGCCGGCATCGGTGAAGACGGTGACGCGCGCGCCTTCCGCAAAGCGCGCCGACCAGGTGCCGATCGGCACCACGGCCAGGCGGCCGTTCGCCTTCAGGCCCTTGACCATGGCGCCCAGCGTGTCGAGGTGCGCGACCACAGCCCGGTCGGGGCTGGCGCGATTGCCCTTGAGCGTCGCGCGGATCGCGCCGCGCCGGGTCAGCTCGTGCTCCACCTCGAGATTCTCGAGCTCGTCGCAGGCGGCGTGCACGATCAGGTCGGTGTAGCCGGTCGGGCTGGGAATCTCCATCAGCCGCAGCATGACGTCGCGGATGTAATCCAGGTCGACCTCGATCGCCGGCCGCTTCGCTTTCGCGCGCGCGCCGCTCATGCGGCACCTTTCCTGCGGCGGGCCTGGCTCACGGTCGCCGGGAACAGCAGATCGACGAAGCGCTGCGCAGTCGGCGCCGGCTCGTGGTTGGCCAGGCCCGGCCGCTCGTTGGCCTCGATGATGACGTACGCGCTGTCCTCGACTGCGGGAACCAGGAAATCGAAGCCGACCACCGGGATATCGAGCGCCTGGGCGGCCTTGACCGCCGCGTCGGCGAGCGCCGGATGCAGCTTGTCGGTTACGTCGTGGATCGTCCCGCCGGTATGGAGGTTGGCGGTTTGGCGCACCTGAAGCTCCTTGCCCTTTTCCAGCAGCGTATCATAGCCGCAGCGGGCCGAGGCAAGGCAGCGCGCGGTCTCGGCGTCGAGCGGAATCCTGCTTTCGCCGCCGGTCGCCGCGGCGCGGCGCCGGCTCTGGGCCTCGATCAGCTCCTTCACTGTGCTGCGGCCGTTGCCGACCACGCAGGCCGGGCGCCGGACCGCTGCGGCCGCCACCTCGAAGTCGATGACGATGATGCGCAGGTCCTGGCCGCTCACGAACTGCTCCAGGATCACCGGAATTCCGCCCTTGCCGGCGCGTTTCACCGCGGTCTCCAGGGCCCTCGCGTCGGTCAGGTTGACGCTGACGCCCTGGCCCTGCTCGCCGCGCTGGGGCTTCGCCACCAGGGCGCCGTGGCGCTTCAGGAAGGCCGCGTTGTCGCGCGCGCTCCCGGCTAGGCGCTGCTCCGGCACCTTCAGGCCCGTGTTTCGCAGGATATCGAGGGTCAGCGTCTTGTCGTCGCAACGGCTCATGGCGATCGCGGTCGTCAGCTCCGAGAGCGACTCCCGGCAAACGATGCTGCGCGCGCCGTTGATCAGGCGGAAATAGCCGCGCGGCGCGTCGAGGACCTCGACCACGATACCGCGCCGGCGCGCCTCGTCGACGATGATCCCGGCGTAGGGATTGAGGCTCGCGTCGGGCGCCGGGGTCGAGTAGAGCGTCTCGTTGATCGAGTTCTTGGTCTTGACCGCGAAGACCGGGATGCGCTCGAAGCCGAGCTTCTCGTACAGCTTTATCGCGCCCTCGTTGTCGTGCATCACCGAGAGGTCGAGGAAGGCTCGGCCGCGGGTCTGCATCAGCTCCGCCAGGTGGCGCACCAGGAGCTCGCCGACACCCGGATAGGGGGCCTGCGGATCGACCGCGAGGCACCAGAGGCTGGCGCCCTTTTCGGGGTCGTCGAAGGCCGCCTTGTGATCGATGCCGGTCACCGTGCCGATCACCTCGCCGCGCCGCGGGTCCTCGGCGACCAGATAGGTGACGGCGCGGTCGGCGCGCCGCTCCCAGATGAAGTCGGCCTCGGGCGCCACCATGCCGGCCTTGTCGTAGATGCGGCGAATGGCCCCGGCGTCGGCCTCGTCGCGAATCCGGCGCACGATGAAGCCGTGGCGCTGGCCGCGCCCCGGCCGGTAGCGGTCGAGCCACAGCCGATAGCTGTGCGAGGGATCGAGGAACAGGTTCTGCGGGGCGATGCTCAGCACCACGTGAGGGTCGTGGAGATAGAAGGCGATGTCTCGCCGGCCGCTTTCCTCCTCCAGCAGAGCCTCCGAGATCGCCTGGGCGCCGCCGAAGGTATGACCGAAGATGAGCCGCCCCCAGCCGCAGTCGACCACCGCGTCGGCGCGCGGCTCCTCGCCGCTGGACGTCTTCGAGCCGTGTTGACGATTGAGGCTGGGCGCGTGGCGCCGCGCCAGTCGGTCGCTCATCCGACGCTGTTGTGCGGCCATGGCCAAGTCTTGCTCCTCGTTGACGGACGGCTAGATGCGGTGGGTTTGGAGCCAGGCTTCGAGCAGCGCGACCTGCCAGAGCTTGGAGCCGTTGAGCGGCGTGATATGCGCCTCCGGCTCGGCCAGCAGGCGATCCACGTAGTCGCGGCGGAAGATGCCGCGCTCGCGCGCCGCCGGCTCGTTCAGCAGCAGGCGCACGAAGTCGAGCGTCGCACCGCGGATGCGCTTCAGGGCCGGCACCGGGAAATACCCTTTAGGGCGATCGATCACCGCGGAGGGAATCACCCGTCGCGCCGCTTCCTTCAAGATGTGTTTGCCGCCATTCTTGATCTTGAGGTCGGCGGGAATGCGCGCCGCCAGCTCGACCAGCTCGTGATCGAGGAACGGCACCCGAGCTTCCAACCCCCAGGCCATGGTCATGTTGTCGACCCGCTTCACCGGGTCGTCGACGAGCATGACGGTGCTGTCTAGGTGCAACGCGCGATCCACCGGACGCGTCGCCTCGACCTCCTCGAAATGACGCTCCACAAAGGCACGACTGTGGTCCTCGCCGAGGTATTCCGGCTGGACCGCCTCGGCGAAGCCTTCGTGATCGCGGTCGAAGAAGACCCGCGCATAGTCCGCCGCCGGATCGTTGCTGTCGAGCAGCGGCGGATACCAGTGATAGCCGCCGAAGACCTCGTCTGCCCCCTGGCCGCTCTGCACCACACGCACCTGTTTCGAGACTTCGCGCGACAGCAGATAGAAGCCGACATTGTCGTGACTCACCATCGGCTCGGACATGGCGGCGATGGAATCGCTGACCCGCGGCAGGAAGTCCTCGCAGTCGACGGCGATCTTGTGATGATTGGTAGCGAAGCGCTCGGCGATGATATCGGAATAGCGGAACTCGTCGCCGTCTTCATCGTCGATCGAGTCGAAGCCGACCGAGAAGGTGGCAAGCCCACTTTGCCCGGCTTCGGCGAGCAAGCCGACGATCAGGCTGGAATCGACACCGCCCGAGAGCAGGACGCCGACGGGCGTGTCGGCGACGAGGCGCCGCTTCACCGCGCGCCGCAGTGCGACCAGCAGGGCCTCCTGCCATTCGGCTTCTGTGACCTCGTCGTCGCCGGCTTGCGGCATATAGGAAAGATACCAATAGCGCTGCTCGCGGCGCCGGCCGTCGCGCTCGATCGTCAGCGTGGTAGCCGGCGGGAGCTTGCGTACGCCCTCTATGATGGTGCGCGGCGCCGGAACGACGGCATGAAAAGACATGTAGTGGTGCAGTGCCACCGGGTCGATCGTGCGGCTGACGCCCTCGCTGCGGGCGAGCGCCGGCAGCGAAGAGGCGAAGCGCAGCCCGCCCGGAAGCTCGGCGAGATAGAGCGGCTTGATGCCAAGGCGGTCGCGCGCCAGCAGCAGGCGACCGCTGTCGCGCTCCCAGAGCGCGAAGGCGAACATGCC
>JBOHKJ010000529.1:0-2758 GCA_050728975.1 Kiloniellales bacterium
GGCGATAGTGGCGCGTCACCGTGCCGTGCGCGGCCTCCGATTCCACGACCTTGCCGTCCGGCGTCATCAGCACCGACGTCATCAGGCCGAGCGAGCCGAAGCCTTGGGCCACCGTGTCGGACTGCACGTCGCCGTCGTAGTTCTTGCACGCCCACACATACCCGCCCGACCATTTCAGCGCCGCTGCCACCATGTCGTCGATCAGCCGGTGCTCGTAGGTGATCTTCTTCTTCTCGAACTCGGCCTTGAACTCCTTGTCGAAGATCTCCTGGAAGATGTCCTTGAAGCGGCCGTCATACACCTTGAGGATCGTGTTCTTGGTCGACAGGTAGAGCGGATAGTTGCGCTGCAGGGCATAGTGCATGGAGGCGCGGGCGAAATCGCGGATCGAGTCGTCCAGATTGTACATCGCCAGCGCGATGCCGGCGCCGGGTGCCTGGAACACCTCGCGCTCGATCTTCTGCCCATCCTCGCCGACGAAGCTCAGCATCAGCTTGCCCTTGCCGGGCACCTTGAAATCGGTCGCGCGGTACTGGTCGCCGTAGGCGTGGCGGCCGATGATGATCGGTTTCGTCCAGCCCGGCACCAGGCGCGGCACGTTCTTGCAGATGATCGGCTCGCGGAAGATCACGCCGCCCAGGATGTTGCGGATGGTGCCGTTGGGAGAGCGGTACATCTCCTTGAGCTTGAACTCCTTCACCCGCGCCTCGTCGGGCGTGATGGTGGCGCATTTGACGGCGACGCCGACCCGCTTGGTCGCCTCCGCGGCGTCGACCGTGATCTGGTCGCGGGTCTCGTCGCGCTTCTCGATGCCGAGGTCGAAATAGAGGAGCTCGACGTCGAGATAGGGCCGGATCAAAGTCTCCTTGATCTTTGCCCAGATGATGCGGGTCATCTCGTCGCCGTCGAGTTCGACGACAGGGGTTTTGACCTTGATTTTGGCCATTTAGCTTGGCTCCTCCAGGAATGAACTATGGCGCCGCATCGAGCGGCCGGGATGCACTTGGATCCGGACCCGGGAGCGACGCGGGCGGGAAGATAGCAGGCCGGCCCGGCTGCGCAAGAGAGCCGGGCAACGGCGGGCCTCGAAAGGGCGCTATTCCGCCGGAGCGACCGCGGCGCTCGTGCGCGGCTTGCGCACCACGGCCAAGGTCGCGATGCCGATCACCGTAAATACCGCCAGCAGGATGAAAGTCAGGCGCGGCTCGCCTTGGTCGAGGATCAGGCCGAACAGTGGCGGCGTGATCGCGCTGCCAGCGTTGATTCCCGTCGAGACGAAGCCGAACACCCGGCCGGTGGCGCCGGGCGGGCTCGCGGCCTTCACCATCATGTCGCGGGCGGGGCGGATCGAGCCCAGCAGCAGACCGATGACGGCGAAGCAGGCCAGTACCACCACGAAGGGAAGCGGGAAGGCCCCCAACAGCAGGAACAGCGCGGCGGCGACGATCATGGCCAGCGCGGCGGCGAGCCCGTGGCGCCTGGTGCGATCGGCGCCGAGACCGCCGAGCAAAACGCCGACCGCCTGGGCGACCAGAAAGGCGGTCAGCACGCCGCTCGCCAGCGTGAGATCGATGCCGTGGAAGCCGTCGATTGCGGTGACCGAGAAGGCCTGCACACCGCCGGTTACCATCGATGCCGTCATGAAGAAGAAGAACAGCATCACTACCGGGCGGGTCAGCAATGCCTTGGGGCCCGTCAGGCCCAGCGCCGGCGTCTCTTTGCGCTTCTTGACCGCCGCCTCGTCATGCAACGCATCGCCAAACAGCGCAAGTGCGGTCACCGCCACCAGGGCAAAGCAGCCGGCCACCATCAGTGCGATGCGCCAATCGAACAGCTCGGCGAGCGCGATCATGGTAACCGGCGCCAGCATGAAGCCGATGTTGCCGGTCAGCGTGTGGACGCTGAATGAGAAGCCGACGCGCTTCTCGTCGATCGAGGAGGAAAGAATCACGTAGTCGGCGGGATGGAAGACGCTATTGCCGAGGCCGGCGACCGCAACCAGCGCCACCAGCATCCAATAGTCGCTGACGAATCCCATCAGGCCCATGGCGAGGCCCATGAGGGCCAGGCCGCCGATCAGCACGCCCTTGGCGCCGATGCGGTCGATCAGCACGCCGGCCGGCACCTGGGCGGCGGCGGTGGCGACGTTGATGACCGTGATCAAAAGGCCGAGCGCTGTGTAGCTGACGTCGAAGGCGTCCTTCAGCAGCGGGAAGAGCGGCGGCAGGGCTAGCAGGTAGAAGTGACTGAGCCCGTGGCCGGTGCCGATCATTGCCAGGATCCTGGCGTCGCGCCAACCGCTTCCCGATCGCTCGGCAGTCGTCATTCTTGTTTCTCGTCAAGCTCTTGCAAAGAGGGCCGCGGTGCGGCCCCGGTGATCGAGCCGAGCCGAATGATAAGCTACCTAAGCGATTTCGAAAAGCCGGCGCTAGAGCCGCCTGCTATCCGTCGTCCGACGCGGCTCGGGGGCTTCCGCCAGCCGTAGAAAGAGTGTGTCGATGGAATCGGCTACCACGAACAGTCGGCCGTCGGCGGGCTGGAGGTAGCCGGCTTGGGCTTGGTGCTCGATCAGCGCCAGCAGCGGCTGCCAGAAGCCTTCATGGTCGAGCAGCACGATCGGCCGGTCGTGCAGCCCGAGCTGTCGCCAGGTGACCATCTCGAAGGTCTCGTCGAGCGTCCCCAGGCCACCGGGCAGCGCGCAGAAGGCGTCCGAGAGCTCGAACATGCGCTGCTTGCGCTCGTGCATCGAGGTCACGAC
>JBOHKJ010000530.1:0-6018 GCA_050728975.1 Kiloniellales bacterium
GGCCTTGATTCGCGTGCCGGCGCTCGAGAAGGCGGGCGTCAAGGAGCTAATCAACGGCCCAGAATCCTTCACCCCCGACGGCAACTTCATTCTCGGCGAGGCGCCGGAGATGCCGGGCTTCTTCGTCGGCGCCGGCTTCAACGCCTTCGGCATCGCCAGTGCCGGCGGGGCGGGGGAGGCCTTGGCCCAGTGGGTTGTCGAAGGCGAGCCGCCGCTCGACCTCTGGGCGGTCGACATCCGCCGGTTCGGCGCCCCGCACCGGAGCCGCGACTGGGTCGAAAAGCGCACGCTGGAACTCTACGGCAAGCACTACACGCTCGCCTTCCCCCACGAGGAGCACGAAAGCGGGCGGCCGCTTCGCACCTCGCCGCTCTATCTGCGGCTCAAGGATCAGAACGCCTGCTTCGGCGAGAAGCTCGGCTGGGAACGGCCCAACTGGTTCGCCGGCACGGGCGAGGAGCCGCGCGACCGCTACAGCTACGGCCGCCAGAACTGGTTCGAGGCGGTCGGGCGCGAGCACAAGGCCACCCGCGAAGCGGCCGCGCTCTTCGACCAGTCCTCCTTCGCTAAGTTCATGGTAATCGGCAAGGATGCGGCGGCGGCGTTGTCGTGGATCTGCGCCAACGATATCGACCGTCCGGTGGGGAGCCTCGTCTACACCCAGATGCTGAACCGCAAGGGCGGCATCGAATGCGATCTCACCGTTGCGCGGCTGGCTGTCGACCGCTTCTACATCGTCACCGGCACCGGCTTCGCCACCCACGACTTCGACTGGATCGAGCGCTCGATTCCCGAGGGTCTGGGTGCGCGCGTGCTCGACGTCACCTCGGCTTACGCGACGCTGTCGCTGATGGGACCACGGTCGCGCGACGTTCTGAAGAAGGTCTCCGACGCGCCGCTCAACGGCGGCGATTTCCCCTTCGGCCAATGGCGAGAGATCGACGTCGATGGCGCCCTGGTGAAGGCGCTGCGCATCACTTACGTCGGCGAGCTGGGCTGGGAGCTGCACGTGCCCAGCGAGCAGGCGTTGCCGGTCTACGACAGCTTGATGGAAGCCGGCCGCGACCTGGGGTTGGTCAACGCCGGCTACCGTGCGATCGAATCCTTGCGGCTGGAGAAGGGCTATCGCGCCTGGGGCTCCGACATCGGGCCCGATCACACGCCCCTCGAAGCAGGGCTCGGCTGGGCGGTCAAGCTGAAGAAGAACATCCCCTTCCAGGGCCGCGAGGCCCTGAGCGAGCAGCAGGCCAAGCCGCTGAAGAAGCGCCTCGCCTGCTTCACGCTTGCCGGCAAGGAGACGGTGCTGCTGGGCCGCGAAACGATCTACCGCGACGGCAAGCGGGTCGGCTGGCTCACCAGCGGCGGCTGGGGCTACACGCTCGGCACCAATATCGGCTACGGCTATGTCCGCAACCCTGACGGCGTCGGCGACGACTATCTTTACGGCGGTCACTACGAATTGGAGGTCGCCAACGAGCGCCTGCCCTGCACGATGGAGAAGGGCCCGCTCTACGATCCCCAGATGAAGCGCGTGAAGGACTGACACTTTGCGCGACGCGGCAGAGATCGTTATCGTCGGTGGCGGTGCGGTCGGCTGCTCCATCGCCTATCACCTGGCCAAGCTCGGCAAGCGCGACGTGCTGCTGCTGGAGAAGAGCGGCCTGACCCACGGCGCTACCTGGCATGCGGCCGGCCTGATCGGCCAGCTGCGCAGCAAGCGCAATCTGACGCGCCTGCTGCAGATGAGCGTCGAGCTCTACGGACGCCTGGAGGCCGAGACCGGGCAGGCGACCGACTGGAAGCCGGTCGGCAGCCTGCGGCTCGCCTCCTCGGAGGCGCGCTGGAAGGAGATCCGCCGCACCGCCACCACTGCGCGCTCCTTCGGCTTCGAGCTGCACCTCCTCGATCCCAAGGAGGCAGCGCTGAAGTTTCCGCCGATCGACCCCAAGGGCCTGGTCGGCGCGGCCTTCATTCCGAGCGACGGCTACATCGACCCCAGCAGCCTGACGCAAGCCTTGGCCAGAGGCGCCCGCAATGGCGGGGTAGAGATCGTCGAGGGCGTGACGGTGACTGGCTTCACGCTGGAGAAGCGTCGCGTCAGCGGTGTCGTCACGGATCAAGGCACGATCCGCTGCGACACGGTCGTCAACGCTGCCGGCATGTGGGCGCGCGAGATCGGGGAAATGGCCGGCGTCGCGGTGCCCACGGCGGCGGTCGAGCATCAGTATCTGGTCACCGAGAAGGTGAAAGATCTGCCGCGCGACTTGCCGACGCTGCGCGATCCCGACAAGCTGTTCTATCTGAAACCCGAAGTCGGCAGTTTTGCGATCGGCGGCTGGGAGGCGGATACCGTGCCCTTCGGCGAGCGCGGCATTCCCAAGGCCTTCGGCCGCGAGCTGCTGCAAGGCAATTTCGACCGCTTCGAGCAAATCGCGACGCTGATCGCCGAGCGCCTGCCGCTGCTCTCCGAGCTCGGCGTGCGCAATCTGATCAACGGGCCGATTCCTATGTCGCCCGATGGCGAGCCGATCCTGGGGCTGGCGCCAGAGCTGGACAACTTCTTCGTCGCCTGTGGTTTCACCGCCGGCATCGCCGGCTGCGGCGGGTCGGGCCAGGCGATGGCCGCGTGGATCGTCGAAGGCGCGCCGCCCTTCGATCTCTGGTCCTTCGACATCCGCCGCTTCGGCCCGCATCACGTCGCGCCGAAGTATCTCTACGCCCGCTGCGTGGAGAGCTACGGCCGCTACTATCTGCTGCATCCCCCGGGCGAGGAGATGAAGTCGGCGCGCGGGCTGCGCCGCTCGCCGCTCTACGAAACTCTCAAGAGCGCCAACGCGGTGTTCGGCGCGCGCTTCGGCTGGGAGCGGCCCAACTGGTTCGCTCCGCCCGGCACGCGCGCGCGCGACGAGCCCTCCTTCGAGCGCCCCAACTGGTTCGAGGCGGTCGGCGAGGAGCACCGCGCGGTGCGCGAGCGGGTGGCGGTCATCGACCAAAGCTCTTTCTCCAAGTTCCGCATCCACGGCAAAGGAGCGGCGGCCTTCATGCAGCACATCGCCGCCAACGACCTCGGCCGCCCGCCGGGCAGTGTCGTCTATACTCAGCTTCTGAACGACAAGGGCGGCATCGAAGCCGACGTCACCGTGACGCGCACCGCGGAGGACAGCTTTTATCTGGTGACCGGCAGCGGCTTCGGGGTGCGCGACCGCAACTGGATCGAGCGCCAGCTCCCGCGCGACGGCTCGGTCGTCGTCGACGAGGTGACCAGCACGCACGCGGTGATCAATCTCTGCGGACCGAAGTCGCGCGCGATCCTGGGCGCGCTCGCCGATCGGGACGTGAGCAACGAGGTATTCCCTTACATGACCGCCCAGGAGCTGCGGCTCGACACTGCGCCGGTGCTGGCGCTCAGGGTCTCCTACGTCGGCGAGCTGGGTTGGGAGCTGCACGTACCGGTGGACTACGCGCTCGGTCTCTACGAGGCGCTGTGGCGCGCCGGCCAGGATCACGGCATCGCCAACGCTGGCTATCGGGCCATCGAGAGCCTGCGCCTGGAGAAGCGCTATCTCTATTGGGGCGCGGACATAACGCCTGACTACACGCCCTGGGAGGCCGGGCTGGGCTTCGCGGTCGCGCTCGACAAGGGCGACTTCGTCGGTCGCGACGCCTTGCTCGATGCGAAGGAAAGGGGGCCGCGCCGCAAGCTCTGCTATTTCACCCTCGATAACTGGGCGCCGGTCGCCGGCGGCGAAGCGATCCTGCGCAACGGCAAGGTGCTGGGGGTCACCAGCAGCGGCGGCTTCGGCTACACCCTCGGCAAGCCGATCGTCTTCGGCTACCTGGCGACCGAAGAGGCGGGGCACGACGACTACGAGATCGAGGTCGACTGCGAGCCGGTGCCGGCTAAGCGCCACGCGCGAGCGCTTTACGATCCGGAGCGCAAGCGCCTGCTGGGCTGAGAATGGGAGTAGAGGAATGGATGAGGTCTTTGCCGCGCTCGCCCGCGTGCCACGCTTCGCGAGCGTCGATCCGAAGGGGGTCGAGATCGAGACGCTGGCCGGCCTCACCAACAAGAACTACAAGCTGATCCATGGTGGCGAGCGCTTCGTGTTGCGCATTCCCGGCGCCGGAATCTCCGACTACATCGACCGCAAGGTGGAAGCGCACAACGCCCGGATCGCCGCCGAGGCCGGGGTCGGCGCCGCGCTGATCTTCTTCGACGCCGATGACGGCCTGATGCTGACCCGCTTCCTCGACGGCTGCGTCACCATGACGCCGGCCGGCTTCAAGGGCGACGCCGGAAGCCCGGCGCGCGCCGCGCTCGCGCTGAAGCGGATGCACGAGTGCGGCAAGGCTTTCGCGTTCCGCTTCGAGCTCTTCGAGATGATCGACGACTATCTGAAGGTCCTGGCGAAGCTCGGCGCACAGCTGCCGCCCGGTTATCACGAGACCGTCGCCGAGGCCGAGGGCGTGCGCAAGGCGCTCGCAGCCCATCCGGCGGCGCTCAAGCCCTGCCACTGCGACCCGCTGTGCGAGAACTTCCTCGACGATGGCAAGCGGATGTGGGTCGTCGACTGGGAGTACTCGGGCATGAACGATCCTCTGTGGGATCTCGGCGATCTCGCCGTCGAGGCAGGCTTGGATGCCGAGGAGGAGCGCGCCATGATGACCGCCTATTGCGGCGGCGAGCCGCCGGCTGCCGCCATGGGGCGCATGGTGATCTACAAGGCGATGTGCGACCTGCTGTGGACCCTCTGGGGCTTGATCCAGCACGCCAACAAGAACCCGGTCGACGATTTCTGGGCTTATGCCCTCAATCGCTTCGAGCGCTGCCGCCGGCTGATGGTCAAGCCGGCCTTCAGGCGCCATCTGGAGGCCGTCGCCGCCGGCTGAAAGCTGCGGGATTGGGGGCTTTCGGCAGGCTCGGGCGGCGTGTTGCGCGGCGTGAAATTTGTCCTCACTGTCGTCACAATCCCTGGGGTAACCTTGGCGTTTCCCGCCGCCGGGGGCGGCCCCGCTGGTCATCCATGCAAGCGAGTGCGACCGACAGACGATGGCTCCCGACAACCGCAACATCCTGGCCCCCGTGGCGAGCCGCAGCGAGCCGCTCCCGCCGACCTCGCCTGCGATCGGTCGCGCGGCGTCCGCGACGGTGCGCACGCAGAGTCCGCGCGACGAAGCTGCCGGGCGCCTCATCGTCGGTCCCGGAATCGAGATCGCGGGCGATATCGAAGCCTGCAGGATTTTGGTGGTCGAAGGCCGGGTCGACGCTTCGCTGCCGGCCGAGGCCCTGGAAATCAAGGACGGCGGCAGCTTCAGCGGTCAGGCCAGGGTCGAGCGGGCAGAGATCGCCGGCAGCTTCGATGGCGAGCTCCTGGTTCGCGGCTCCCTGCTGATCCGCTCCAGCGGCCGCGTTTCCGGCCGGGTGCGCTACAACCGGGTGGTGATCGAGGACGGCGGAGTCATCGCCGGCGATATCTCCCAGGGCGAAGCGTCCGCCTCCGACCGCCGCAGCGGCCGCGCCGACTGAGCTGTCTCAGGCCGTAGCGGCGGCGCGGCGCCGAAGGCGCGCGACTCCTTCCCTATGAACCGCGAGATAGCCCGGAGCCTGAATGGCGATCCTGGGAGCGAGCAGCGCGTGCGCCTTCGGCAGGGCATGGAACGGCAGCGCCGGATAGGCGTGATGCTCGGCGTGGTAAGGCATGTTCCAGGCCAGCGCCCGCACCAGCGCGTTGCTGCGGGTGGTGCGCGAGTTCTTCAGCATGTCCGGCGTCAGCGGGCAGCCCCAGTGTTCGGCCAGAAGATAGGCGCGCAAGACCGGCTGGCCGAGCAGCGCCGGAAGAATCCAATAAAGCAGCGGCAGGCGCCAATCGATCAGCAGCGCATAGAGCGCGACCGCAAGATAGCCGGCGAGATGCAAGCGGGCCTCCAGCACGATCGTCGCGCGCGCGCTGGAGACGATAAAGCTCTCGGTGACTTGCCCGCGCGCGTGGCGCAGCAACGTTCCGATCCGCTCGCGCC
>JBOHKJ010000531.1:0-7946 GCA_050728975.1 Kiloniellales bacterium
CGCCCAGGATTTTGAGGTCGATTCGGTCCAATTTGACGCGCCGCATCGCTGGCTATCTCCCCTCGAAAATCGGCCATGCCGCTGGCGCCGCCGGTCTTTCCCGTTCTTCGTCGCGCCGAATTGCGCAAGGATATTACCCAGGGTGCCCCCGCCCGCCAAGCCCACGAGCGCTCTTCGCCGGCCCTTTCGAGCGCTTGTCACCCGCTCCCCGCCTTCGCATAGTCGCCCCCGCCATGAGCCGCTCCGCCACCCAAGCCGATAGCGGGCCGCCACCCGCCGTGCGCTCCTGCTGGGTCGTCACCGACGGCAAGATCGGGATGGAGAGCCAATGCCTGGCGCTCGCCGCCGCGCTCGGCATCTCCCCGGAGGTCAAGCGCCTCGAGACCCGCATACCCTGGCGCTGGCTGCCGCCCGCGCTGTGGCGCGATCCGCTGCGCGCCGTCGCCGGCGCCACCCTGGACCCGCCCTGGCCGGAGCTGCTGATCGCCAGCGGCCGCCAAGCGGTCGCCCCGGCGCTGGCGGTGCGCCGCGCCAGCAAGGGGCGGAGCTTCGTCGTCCAGATCCAGAACCCGACCGTCGCGCTCGCGCGCTTCGACCTGGTGGTGGCGCCGCGCCACGACCGCCTCGCGGGCGAGAACCTGATCGAGACGCTGGGCGGCCTCAACGCCGTCACCGACGAGACGCTGGCGGCGGCGATGGAGCGTTTCGGCGCGGCGCTCGCCCACCTGCCGCATCCGCGCATCGCCGTGGTGCTGGGCGGACCGAGCAAGGTCCATCGCATGGACGAAGCGATTGCCGCGGATCTGGGCCAACGGCTGGCGGCGCTGGCGAAGGCGGAGGGCGGCGCGCTGCTGGTAACCTCCTCGCGACGCACCGGGGAGGCCAATGAAGCGGCGATCGCCAAGGCGATCCAGGGCGTGCCCTCGGTGTTCTGGACCGGCTACGGCGACAATCCCTACTTCGCCTATCTGGCGCTCGCCGACTCGATCGTGGTGACGGCCGATTCCGTCAACATGATTTCCGAGGCAGCGGCGACCGGAAAGCCGATCTTCGTCGCCGACCTGCCCGGCGGCTCGGCCAAGTTCGAGCGCTTCCACCGGGCCCTGTCGGAAGCCGGCATCATCCGGCCCTTCGCCGGCCGGTTGGAGCAGTGGCACTATCCGCCACTGCGCGAAACCGAACGGGTTGCCGCAGAGATCACACAACGCTTGCGCAAGCGCGCCGCGCAAAATTCCTGACATCTTCAGATTGCAGCCTCGCGGCGTTGTGATTTTGCGTCGCCGTTCCCTGTTCCCAATTGTCAGGGCGCAGATGCTTACCGGCTCGCACGTCGCAATTGCGTCATGAAGGTCAAGTTCCGCTGCTTTCCCGAGATCGAGGCGGTGCTGCCCAAGCCATATCTGGCCAAGCGCGGCATGCCCGAGTGGCTCAAGAGGATGCCGCTCAGCCTCTTCTCGCACGACATCGGCGAAGAGGTGAAAACCGTCAAAGCCTGCCCGCCGGTCGTCGACGCCATGACCAGCGGCTTCCTCCTCCCGTTGGCCTGCGACCTCAAGGTCGACAAGGGGAGCTTCGAGTGGGATTGGAGCGATCTGCCGCCGAACCTGCCGCCGCACGTGGCGCGCTCGCCGATTCATTTTCACATCGGCGAGCAGGTTGCCGGTTCGCCGCTCGCCGGCCTCGGCTGGGTTCCAATCAAGTTCCGCAATCTCTGGTCGATCGAGCCCGACGAGGGCTGGTCGATCCTCTACACCCATCCTTTCAATCGCCTCGATCTGCCCTATCGCACCGTTACCGGCCTGGTGGACAACGACCGCTATCACGACGTCTTCACCCACATCCCGGCCGTCTGGACCGACCCCGATTTCGTCGGCGTTCTGCCGCGCGGCACGCCGATCGCACAGTGCATTCCGGTGCGGCGCGATACGCTCGATCTGGAAATCTCGGCGATGACGCCCGACGAGCTCGGGACTTTTCTCGAGGCGACCGGCTCGATCAACGAGAATCCCGGCGAGTACAAGCGTCTCTATCGCGTCGCGCGTTAGGGCTTAGTATTCGAGTCCGGAGCCGTGAGCATGCGGCGTAACGCTGCGAAGTCGAGCCGGAAGCGGCCGCGCGGCTGATTCACGATGGCGAAGAGCACGGCCTTGTAGAGCTTGGGATTGCCGGTCGCAGCGCTGCGATAGTGCGCCATGGCCTCGTCGAAGCGGCCGATCTGCTGCAGGCAGATGGCGTACTCGTAGTGCGCCCAGGCATAATCGGCTTTGATCTCCAATGCCCGGCGGTAAGATCGAATCGCCGCCTCGCCTTGGCCTGCGTTGCGGCGGAGATTGCCGATACGCACCTGGGCTTCGGCAAAGCCGGGGAAGAGGTCGATGGCCTGTTCCAGCAGGGTCACGGCTGTCGCACTGTCGCCCTGGCGCGCCAAGGCAACGGCTCGGTCCCGCAAGCCTGCCGCGGCTGCGATCTCTTTTCCCTGGCCCCTCTCGTTCATCGCCGCCGGCTCGATTCCTGCCCCGCTTTCCGCCTTTTTCCGGCTCTCGACCGCCCTTGTCAAACGCCGCCGCGCGACCTGCCTCAATTGATCTTTGCCGGCTCTGCCTTTAAGTAAGGCCCAAGGCACCCCGACGCCTGCGATCCTGGAGTTTCATGACCGCCGAAGCCCTCGAGCGAACGACAGCAGCGCCGCCGCTGCTCGATCTCGCGCGCTTCGCGGCGAGCCCGCTGGCGCGTAGCCCTTTCGACCATCTGGTGGTGCCGGGATTCATCCCTGCCTCAGCGCTGCCGGCGATCGAAGCGGACTACCCGCGAATCGCGCGCGGCGGCAGCTTCCCGGCGCAGTCGCTCGCCTGCGGGCCGGCCATGCTGGCCTTGCTCGACGCGCTGCAAAGCGCCGGAACCGCAGCCGCGTTCGGCGCCAAGTTCGGCCTCGACCTCGCCGCGCGGCCTACGATGGTGACGTTGCGCGGCCAATCACGCCCCAAGGACGGCCGCATCCACACCGATTCCAAGTCGAAGCTGGTGACCGCGCTGATCTATCTCAACAGCGCCTGGGAGAGTCCTGGCGGCCGACTGCGGCTGCTGAACGGCCCCGGCGACATCGAGGACTACGTCGTCGAGGTGCCGCCCGCCGCCGGTACGCTGCTCGCCTTCCGCTGCAGCGACAACGCCTGGCATGGCCACAAGCCCTTCGCCGGCCCGCGCCGCTCGATCCAGCTCAACTGGGTGACCGACGAAAGCGTGGTGAAACGCGAGCTCGGCCGTCATGGCTTCTCGGCGCTGGTCAAGCGCCTCGTCGCGCCCTTCTCCGGCGAAAAGACGTGACATGGGCCTGAAGATCGAAACCTTCAGCAACGCCAAGGGCGGCAACGCCTTCTTCAAGGCGCTCGGCCATCCGCTGGCCGCGCGCCGCACCGCGGACTGGTTGACGCGTCTCGCCGACGGCCCGGTCGCGCTCTACGATCCCGACGGCTATCTCGCCGCGCTCGCCGAGCTCTACGATCTCTCGGCGCTGGAGATCGCCGGCGTCTACGTGCAGGACCTGGAGGCGCTCGGCACCCGCATCCTCGGGCATGCCGCCCAGCCGGTGACCGCGCTGGCGGAAGCGAAAGCCGAACGCGTGCTGGTGGCCGCCTTCGACGCCCAGCGCCTGATCGAGCAGATCGCGCATCTCGTCCCGGCGGGCGCCGAAATCGAGAGCCTCGATGCGCTGAGACTCCCCGACGACATGCTGACCGACAAGCGGCGCTATCTCTCGGGCCTCAACTTCGCCACCAACTTCGCCTTCTTCCGCGAGGGCGACGGCCGGCACACCCGTCTCGTCACCGCCAACTACTGGTCGGCCTATGGCGCGCGCGATCCCGAGTTCTGGTGCTGCCTCTTCGACCAGGACGGCAACACGCTCGCCGAATGGCGCGACGGCCTGCCGGCCGCAAACGGCACGCTGGCGATCGACAGCGCCGAGATCGCGCGGCGCTTCGGACTCGAAAGCTTCACCGGACAGCTCTTCGTTCACGCGCTGAAGATCGTCGGCCACGACGTGGTGAAGTACGCGCTCGACACCTACGGCGAGCGCGACGACGAGCTCTCCTGCACCCACGACGCCAACGCCTGGCCGGCGGAGCTCTATGCCGGCCTGCCGGCGCCGGATGACGGAGAGAAAGTGATCCTCTGGGTGCAGAACAGCCATCCGAGCCCGATCGCCAAGGGCGAGATCGGCATGAACCTGATGGGCCACGACAACGTCGTGCGGCTGGAGCGCGAGATCGCGCCCTTCGCCTCCTATCCGCTCGACACCGCGGCGCTGCTGCCCGACGCGCGCTGGCCGCAGCAGATCGAGATCCAGGCCGGCAAGCATTTCGTGCGTCCGCGCTACGAAGTGGTGAAGCCCGACGGACGGCGGCGCATCGCCCACCCCAACGTCGAGCGTGTCGACCTCAAGCCCGATCCGCGGATTCCCGAGCTCTCCAACCTGCTCGGCAAGGGCTATCTGCTGCCGGCGCCGGTCCTGCCGACCGCGCGCTTCCGCTCGCTCCTGCTGCCGACTCCGATGGCGACCACCCAGGCCAACCTGCCGGTGGCGGTCAAGCTCTACGATCCTGCCGGACGCGAGCTCGCCGAGGAGCGCCTCGGCAAGCTGCCGCGCAACCACGCCCGCGAGGTCGACCTCGGCGCGCTCTTCGCCCAGGCCACAAATGGAAAGGGTGCAGCCAACGGCGAAGCTCTCGACGGAAAGTGGACAGCCAACGGCGCCGGACCCTGGGGCCATGCCGAGCTGATCTACGACTTCGCCGAGGGCGGCGAGGCCGACGGTTGGCTGCACGGCCTCTTCCGCTACCACGACCGCAAGAGCGGACACGCCGCCGAGACCTCCTTCGGCGCCCACATCTTCAACGCAGTGCTGACCTACAAGGGCGAGCCGCAGTCTTACGCCGGCCGGCCGCCGGGGCTCTCGACGCGGCTCTTCCTGCGGCTCGGCAAGGCGCCCTACGACACGCTCTGCCACCTGATCTATCCGGCCTCCACGCCCTGGAAGGCCGAAAGTTCAACTCAGCTGATCCTGACCGACGGCCAGGGCCGCGCGGTCGCCGAGCGCGCGGTGGCGATTGCCTGTGGCGGTTCGTTGCTGTGGCGGGTCTCGGAGACCTTCGAGGCTGGCGAGCTGAAAGCCGCCGGCGCCGCCGAGGGCACGGCCTACGTGCTGATCCGCGACACCGGCTGCCGCCTGTTCGGCTATCACGGCCTGCTGCGCGACGAGAGCGCCTTCTCCCTCGACCATATGTTCGGCTTCTGAGCGGCAGCGAGCCCGCCCTCGCCGCCTTGCCCGGCACGGTTCGGACGCCTATCTTCAGGGCAGCCGGCGAACCCTCCTCGCCGGCTTCTCCGCCCCAAGGGATTCGGCGACCATGAGCGAGACGAAGCACGCCCCGGTTCTCATCATCGGCAGCGGGGCAGCGGGCCTCACCGCCGCCATCTATGCGGCGCGCGCGGGCATGAAGCCGGTGGTGGTCGAGGGCATCCAGCCGGGCGGACAGATGACCATCACCACCGACGTCGAGAACTATCCCGGCTTCGCCGACGTGATCCAGGGGCCGTGGCTGATGGAGCAGATGAAGCTTCAGGCCCAGCACGTCGGCACCGAGATCGTGTCCGACATCGTGGTCGAGATCGATCTCTCGCGGCGGCCCTTCCGTGCCACCGGCGACAGCGGCACGCGCTACAGCGCCGACGCGGTCATCGTCGCCACCGGCGCCCAGGCGCGCTGGCTCGGCCTGCCGAGCGAGAAGCATTACGGCGGGCGCGGCGTCTCGGCCTGCGCCACCTGCGACGGCTTCTTCTATCGCGGCAAGAAGGTCGCGGTGGTCGGCGGCGGCAACTCCGCGGTCGAGGAGGCGCTCTATCTCGCCAACCTGTGCGAGAAGGTGACGCTGATCCATCGCCGCGACGCGCTGCGCGCCGAGAAGATCGGCCAGGAGCGGCTGTTCGCCAATCCCAAGGTCGAGGTGATCTGGGATTCGACGGCCGAGGAGATCCTTGGCGGTCCCGGCCCGATGGACGGCGTCACCGGGCTCCGGATCAGGAACGTCAAGACCGGTAAGACCAGCGAGCTCGCGCTCGACGGGGTCTTCGTCGCCATCGGCCACGACCCGGCGACCGGGATCTTCAGGGGCAAGCTGAAGATGGACAGCGAAGGCTACATCCTCGCCAAGCCCAACAGCACCGAGACCGACGTGGCCGGCGTCTTCGCCGCCGGCGACTGCGTCGACAAGGTCTATCGCCAGGCGGTGACGGCGGCCGGGCTGGGCTGCATGGCGGCCCTCCAGGCCGAGAAGTTCCTGGCCGCCCACGCCAGCCAGACGGCAGCCGCCGAATGAGCGCGGCCTCGGCCCGATAAGGCTCCCCTCCCGCCCAAACGGGCCGCAGCCCTCGCGCGGGCGCCAGCCGTCACAATCCGCTATACTGCCCGCCGGCTTGGCGGGTGCTCTGGAGAATGCCCCGGTGGACGAACAGGTTGTCAGCAACAGGCGGCACACGCTCGGTGCCACCATCATGGACTGGGACAAGCTGCGCATCTTCCACGCGGTGGCGGAGGCGGGCAGCTTCACCCACGCCGGCGAGCTGCTGAACCTCAGCCAGTCGGCGGTCAGCCGCCAGATCGGAGCGCTCGAGGATTCGCTCAAGGTGCCGCTGTTCCACCGCCATGCCCGCGGCCTGGTATTGACCGAGCAGGGCGAGCTGCTCTACCGCACCGCCCATGAGGTGTTCGGCAAGCTGGCGCTGACCGAGGCCCAGCTCACTGAAAGCAAGGACCGGCCCAAGGGCGTGCTGAAGGTTACCACCACGGTCGCGCTCGGCTCCTCATGGCTGGCGGCTTCGATGCGCGAGTTCATCGACGTCTTTCCCGAGATCGAGCTGCGCCTGGTGCTGACCGACCGCGAGCTCGACCTCTCGATGCGCGAGGCCGACGTGGCGATCCGCCTCTCGCCGCCGCGCCAGCCCGATCTGGTGCAGCGCCATCTGCTGACCGTTCACATGAACGTCTATGCCTCCGCGGGCTACCTCAAGCGCTCCGGGACGCCGCGCAAGGTCGAGGACCTCGACACCCATCGCCTGGTGGTGTTCGGCGACGACGTGCGCCCGCCGGTCCCCGACATCAACTGGCTCCTCACGGCGGGACTGAAGCCCGGCGAGACCCGGCGCCCGGCCATGACCATCAACAACGTCTACGGGGTGATGCAGGCGATCCAGAGCGGCACCGGGATCGGCAGCCTGCCGGAGTTCATCGCCGGCAGCGAAAGCGGGCTGGTCCAGGTGCTGCCCGAGCTGGAAGGACCGCAGTTCGACGCCTATTTCGTCTATCCCGAGGAGCTGCGCTCCTCGAAGCGAATCCAGGTATTTCGGGACTTTCTGCTGCGCAAAGTTGCAGAGGCGAAGTTCTGACGCCCTCTGCCCGCTTGCCCTGAAACCCCCAAAGGTGGGGGGTGAGGCAGAGATGCCACACAAGCCAAGCCATGCACCGCTGGCATGCCTCCGTTACCGATTTTAACTTTCTCCCTTTCCCTCCGATGCATATATTTATTCTGTGGTTGCTGCGTTGCAGCAGCCCGGATTTTCCGGCTTCGGCCGGATCTGCCCTTCCGGGCGCAACACCCGGAAGTCCAGGTTCCGCCCTCGAAGACCCCTTCGGTGGCGGGACCCACGTCTCCCAGACGTGAAGCCTCCCTGTTCAACTTGCCGGGCCCGACGGGCCCGGTTTTTTTTTGGCTCGCGCGGGTGACCGGGCTTGCCGCCCTGCAGTCGCTGCTGGGCAATCGCTGCGTGCCAGCAGCGGACAGTCGATGGGGGCAGCCCCCTGGCTGGCACAGTGTATTGCAGAATGCACTACTCTGTGATACAGTGGCCCCATAGTTGAGGGAGCGATTCTAATGGCCCGCACTACCAAGCGG
>JBOHKJ010000532.1:0-2597 GCA_050728975.1 Kiloniellales bacterium
GCCGGCAGCCGTCTCCGGTGAAATACTTTCCGGGATAGGTGGAGAAATAGGTCTGAATGAAGCGCTCGTGGTCGCCGTAGACGGTGCGCATCTGGCCGGGCCAGGAGTCGAGGATGCAGAGATTGCCTGTGCCGGTACCGTTCAGCAGCTTGCCGTCGTTGTCGACGATCGCCGGCTTGACGCCGAAGAAAGGCCGCGTCGCCGATCCGGGCTTGAGCGGTGTCGCGCCGGGCAGCGGCGAGATCAGAATTCCGCCGGTCTCGGTTTGCCACCAGGTGTCGACGATCGGGGTGCGCTTGTCGCCGACCACGTTGTAGTACCACAACCAGGCTTCCGGATTGATCGGCTCGCCGACCGTGCCCAGCAATCGAATCGATTTGCGGCTGGTCTTCTTGACCGGCCCCTCGCCTTCGCGCATCAGCGCCCGGATCGCGGTCGGCGCAGTGTAGAAGATGTTGACCTTGTGCTTGTCGCAGACCTGCCAGAAGCGCGATGAGTCCGGGTAGTTGGGCACGCCTTCGAACATCAGGGTGATCGCGCCGTTGGCGAGCGGCCCGTAGACGATGTAGCTGTGGCCGGTCACCCAGCCGACGTCCGCAGTGCACCAGTAGATATCGCCGTCGTGATAGTCGAAGACGTACTGGTGCGTCATCGCGGTGAAGACCAGATAGCCGCCGGTCGTGTGAAGCACGCCCTTGGGCTTACCGGTCGAGCCGGAGGTATAGAGAATGAAAAGCGGGTCCTCGGCGTCCAGCTCTTCAGCCGGGCAGTCTGCCGAAACCTTGGCGATCTCGTCGTGGTACCAAAGATCGCGGCCGTCCTTCCAATCGATCTGGCCGCCGGTACGTTTCACCACCAGCACGGTCTTCACGCCTGGGCAGGCGGCAAGCGCCTTGTCGGTATTGGCTTTGAGCGGGATCTTGCGGCCGCCGCGCAGGCCCTCGTCCGCGGTGATGACGAAGGTCGACTCGCAGTCGTTGATGCGTCCGGCAAGCGAATCCGGGGAGAAGCCGCCGAACACCACCGAGTGGACGGCGCCGATCCGGGCGCAGGCCAGCATGGCAAAGGTGGCCTCGGGGATCATCGGCAGGTAGATCGTGACCCGGTCGCCTTTCTTGACGCCCTTGGCCTTCAGCACGTTGGCGAACCGACAGACCGCTTCGTGGGCCTGGCCGTAGGTGATCTTCTTGTCGTCCTTGGGATCGTCGCCTTCCCAGATGATGGCGATCTGGTCCCTGCGCTGCGGGAGGTGGCGGTCGAGGCAATTGTAGCTGGCGTTGGTCTTGCCGTCGTAGAACCAACGGATCGAGACCTTGCCGGGGCCGAAAGAGCTGTCCTTGACCTGGGTAAAGGGCTTGAACCAGTGGATGCGCTTGCCCTGCTCGCTCCAGAAGCCTTCGGGGTCGGTGATCGACTGCTCGTAGAGCTTGAAGTACTTGGCCTCGTCGCACCAAGCTTTCGCCGCAACCTCGGGGATCACTGGAAAGATTGAGGGTTCCGACATCGCCTCTCGCGCTCCCTTCTCGCTTGCCGCGACCGTTCGATCCGGCCGGGGCTGCTTTTCTGGCCCCTCCACGGTTTTAACGGAACCCGCCCGGACCGCACAAGCCGCCCGGGGGCGGTGTGCTGTCGCGGTTCGGTCTCGGCTCCCGGCTTTCCTCTCTCGACCGCCGGAGCGGACCTTCGGCCCTCAACGCCGGGCCGCCACCAATAGGAACATCGGCCGCTCGAGCTCCTCGGCCAACTCCGGCTTGGCCGCGATCTGGTCGTCTGTCGGGCGCCACTCCTCGACATGCGTAATCGCGAAGCCCGAGCGGATCAGGAGATTGAGTGTGGTGTCGATGGTGCGGTGATGCTTGACGACCCCTTTGGCCAGCCAATCCGTGGTGCGAGGGCCTTCCACGAGATAGCGGTCGACGGGCCATGTCCTGCGGCCTTGGGCATTGATCGACCATCCCGGATTCGTCGGGGCCATGTAGATCGGATGCGCTGTCGAGAAGACGAGATTCCGGCCCGGAACCAGCGCGCGATATATCTCCACCAATAGCCCTGCTACATCCTCGACGTAGTGCAACGCGAGCGAGCTGTAGGCAAGATCGAAACCGCCCGCCGGCAATTCCGGCCGGTCCATGTCGGCTCTCGCATAGGCGATCGCGACATCCGAGGTAGCGGCCCTTGCCCGTGCCAGCATGTTCTCGGACACGTCGAGACCGAGGACTTGCGCTGCCCCTTGTTCTCGCGCCCATCGGCAGAACCAGCCGAAGCCGCAGCCGAGATCCACGACTTTGAGGCCGTCCATGTCCGGGAGCATCGCCTGAAGGGCAGGCCACTCCGCCGCGCCGTCCAATCCTTCGACCGAGCGGCCGAGCCGGCTGTAGGCTTCGAAGAATTCAGGGTTGTCGTAGATATTCTGCGTCATTGCCAGCGTCTCATTCCCTTGCGCCGGCGGATGGGGAGGTCACCGGATAACGAAAGAGCCCTGTCCGTTTCCCCAGCCGTTTACTAAAGTTGGGGAGAATCGCTTCTCATGTCGAAGGTTGAGGCTCTGATATCCGAAAATGGGCTGGAAGCGGTCGTTCCAGTGATCAGAAGTATGT
>JBOHKJ010000533.1:0-2368 GCA_050728975.1 Kiloniellales bacterium
ACCTTCTGGTGGCGGCGCTGGATCGAGCATTCGCGCTCGCCGAGATGAAGCGTGGTGCCGTGCTTGTCGCCCAGCACCTGGATCTCGATGTGGCGCGGGTTCTCGACGAGCTTCTCGACGAAGACCCGCTCGTCGCCGAACGACGATCTGGCCTCGCTGCGGGCGGCGCGCAGCGCCTCCTTCAATTCGCCGTCGTCGCGCGCGATACGCAGCCCCTTGCCGCCGCCGCCGGCCGAGGCCTTGACCATCACCGGATAGCCGATCTCGCGGGCGATCTTCTGCGCCGCCGCCGCGCTGTCGATCTCGCCGATGTGGCCGGGCACGGTGCTGACGCCGGCCTCCTGCGCCAGCTTCTTGGAGCGGATCTTGTCGCCCATCGCCTCGATGGCAGCGGCCGGCGGCCCGATGAAGACCACGCCGGCCGTCTCCAGCGCTCTGGCGAAGGCGGCGTTCTCCGAGAGGAATCCGAAGCCGGGATGGACCGCCTCGGCGCCGGTCGCCTTGCAGGCGGCGAGAATGCGCTCGATAACCAGGTAGCTTTGCGCCGAGGGCGCCGGGCCGATGGCGACCGCCTCGTCCGCCTGCTCGACATGGAGCGCGCCGGCGTCGGCCTCGGAGTGGACCGCGACCGTGGCGATGCCGAGGCGCTTGCAGGTGCGGATCGCGCGACAGGCGATCTCGCCGCGGTTGGCGATCAGAATCTTTCCGAACAGGCCCTTTTTCTTCGCCAAAGCCCCGCCTCTCCGCGCCCGCGTTACCGCTGCTGGAGCTTTCTCCGGTCCGTCGGAATCCCCACCTCACCCGGCTCGCGCCAAGTAGCGATCCGATTCACGTTGCGCGAAGCCGCGAAACGATCGGATCGCGCGCTCGCCCCCTCTCCTCCCTTCAGGGAGGAGAGGGTCGGGGTGAGGTGGGGCGCTCCGTTCTGATCGGATTTCGCCCTGAACCGCATCGGCGGTCGGTTAGAGCGCGTTCCGCCGCACCCTGTCAACTGCCGCCCAGCCCACTTCATATCTTGGCGCGAAGCCTCTGACTCGCCTATGATTCCAGCCCTCGAAACGAATCGACTTGGCGGCGCCCGCCGCACCCCTTCCCGGAGGTATCCATGACCGCGATCCGCAGGCTCTTCGTATTGACGGCGCTGGCCTTGGCCGTTCCGCTCGCCGCTTGCGGAAGCGATCCCTTCGGCCGCACCACCGGGGGTGCCGCCACCGGGGCGGCGACCGGCGGGGCGATCGGGCTCGCCTTCGGCGGCATCGGCGCCATTCCCGGCGCCCTGATCGGCGCCGGGCTGGGCGCCGGGACCGGGGCCGCGACCGACGCCGAGACGGTCGACCTCGGCGAGCCGCTCTGGAAGTAGGTGCGCGGAGCCACGCGGGCGGTGCGCGATCTCTTCGAGGGCTTCGAGTCCCGCCGCATCGCGCTTGCCGACGCCGAGATCTTCCTGCGCCTCGGCGGCAGCGGCCCGCCGCTTCTGCTGCTGCACGGCTTCCCGCAGAACCATCGCGCCTGGCACCAGGTGGCGCCGCTGCTGGCGCGCGACTTCACCCTGGTGATCCCCGACCTGCGCGGCTACGGCGCGAGCCGCGGGCCCGAGCCCGACGCCGCGCACCGCGCCTACAGCAAGCGCGCAATGGCCGAGGACATGGCGGCGGCGATGGACGAGCTCGGCTACGCGCGCTTCGCGCTCGCCGGTCACGATCGCGGCGCGCGGGTCGGCTATCGCCTCTGCCTCGACCGGCCGGAGCGCGTCACCCGCTTCGCCGCGCTCGACATCGTGCCGACGCTCGACGTCTGGGAGAGCCTCGACGCCGACAAGGCCCACGGCGTCTATCACTGGATGTTCCTGGCCGCTCCGGCGCCGGTGCCCGAGCGCCTGATCGCCGGCGCGCCGGAATTCTACATCCGGCACCTGCTCGACCTCTGGGCCGGCGATCGCGCCGCGCTCGATCCCGAGGCGGTCGCGCTCTACTGCGCGCAGTACGGCGATAGTGCGGTCATCGCCGCGAGCTGTGCCGACTATCGCGCCGGCGCCACGACCGACCGCGCCGACGATGCCGCCGACCGCGCTGCCGGGCGCAAGATCGCCTGCCCGGTGCTGGCGCTCTGGGGGGGCGCCTATCTCAGCGCCAAGGCCGACTCGGTCGTCGAGGTCTGGCGCCGCTGGACCGACGACGTCAGCGAGGTCGCGCTCGACTGCGGCCACTTCCTCGCCGAGGAACGGCCGCAGGAGACGGCGGCAGCGCTGCGGGAGTTTTTCGGAGCGAGTAGATAGCGAACAGGCCAAAGGAGCCGCAATTGCAATTTCCCTCTCCGCCCAGTGGGGGGAGAGGGTGGCAAGTGCAGCGATCCGGTCGTTGCGCAGCTT
>JBOHKJ010000534.1:0-14209 GCA_050728975.1 Kiloniellales bacterium
GTGTAGATCCGGCTCGCCGCTCGAGTGGAGAAGTAGCGCTCGATTCCGCCACCGAGGCCGGGCGCGAAGAGTCTGATCGGCGAGGTAGCTGCCGTCATGGTTTCCCACTCGCTGCCCAGTTCGTCCTCCGCACAGCCGAAAAGCGAGAGGCTCATGAGCGTGGAGAGAGCAAGCGTGACGGCGGTCGTCCCAAAGGCCGCACCACGCATTCCATGCCCCATACCGTAGGTCATACCCTGCCCCCCTTTCCTCGCCGCTGTCCTCCGCCCCGAATCGCCAGAGTCGGACGTTAACGTCCGGCCACGAATTCCGAGATTCGTCGTCTCGCGATTGGCATGACCGCGTTTCTACCTGCGTTGTGACGGATCTCGGGATCGTAGAGGATCTTGAGCGCCGTCTCGTCCCATACCGTCAGTGTATCCTTTCCGTGAAAGGGGCTGAGTGCCGAGCGTACCAAACCGGAGTGATGACGAAACCCGAAGGCGTGCATCAGCTCGTGAGCGATGCACTCCTCGATCAGTTCCTCTTCGGCGACACTGATGCGAATCATGGCGCGCTCGATACCTTGCTCACCAGACTTGATCGCGGCGGCGCAGGGCACAGTCTCATGCGACGATGTCGTTTGATTGATCTCGAAGCTCTCCTCCGGCACGAAGACAATTCGCAGATTCGCGGCGCTCTCCGTGGCCGGCGCGACAGCGACCCCGGTCAACGCCGAGAAGCGCGCGAGCGCGGTCGCCAGCTTAGGCTCGTGCTCAGCGATGTCGATGCCGGAGAGATGGAAACCAACGGCGCCGGTCCATTTGACCAGCCGCCCCGAGGTGCCCTCGTAGGCGTCGCCGGAGCCGAAGACCAGTTCCGCGAAGAAGCGGCCGAGGCGGTTGTCGGTGTCGGAAGCCTGGCAACCGCTCAGCAGGCCTGCAACGAGCAGTAGGCACAAGGCGCAGAACCCGCCGCCCCAAGTCTGGCGTTCCAGCAAGGCACGTTGGGGTGGCATGCGCGATGATCACTCACGGTTGCACCTAGGGTTGTATACAGAATAGACACTGGCAAAGTGCCGGGCGAGCGCAGAATCAAAAAGCCCGCTCGTTTCTCACGCTTTCCGCGGTGGCTGCGACCACGCCGTCTCGGACGGCCGTTGATGCGGCCGGGCCGCCCCGATTTTCGTTCGCGAGCACCCGCGAATCGGCTTATAAGGCAAACGATTGCATGCAATCGTATGCTCGACGGGAGCAACCGAGCAGATCGCACTCCCAAGGGACAACCGTTAAAGTCGAGGAAAGCGCCCGCAACCGTGTCCCAGACGGCCCAGGTAGAAGCCACCCAGCTAGAAATCGGCGATCCGCGCTACCCGCAGCTCAATTGGCTTTACGATCTGTGGCAAGAACGGCGCGGCCACCGCTCCATGCCTGCCCGCTCCGAGATCGGACCGGCCGAGCTGAAAGAGGTGCTGCCCCGGGTGATGATCGTCGACGTCACGTACGAGCCGCTGGAGTTCCGCTATCGCCTATCCGGTACCGCCATATCGACCATCCACGGCCAGGACTTCACCGGCCTCTCGGTCCGCGACCTGCAGCCTAAGATTTATTCTGATCTCATTTGGCGACACTACTGCGAGGTGTTGGAGCGGCAGGTGCCGACAATCTATGAAGTCTCGCTGCTGAACGACTTCACGCGTCGCCACTACGCCCGAATCATCCTGCCACTCTCGGCCAAGGGCGATCGGGTCGACAAGCTGCTGGTGGTAGACGAGCATCGTGGAAGCCTGTCGGAGTTTTTCCGGGATTACCGGCCGCTTTACGGCACCGGTCGCTGAGCGCACTTCGCGGGCCAATCGCTGGCCCAAAATGCCGACGGCGGCACCCCTTGCGAGGGGCCGCCGCCGTCGAGACGTGGCAATCCCCTGCCCGTAAAACTTTAGCCGTGGACCAATACGTGCTCCATCGTCTTGAGCGAACCGAGGCAGCGCCCGGTACCGCGCACGACGCAGGTGAGCGGGTCCTCGGCACGCGACACCGCGAGCCCGGTCTCCTTGCGGAGCAGGACGTCGAGGTTGCGCAGCAGTCCGCCGCCGCCGGTCAGCACGATGCCGCGCTCGACAATGTCGGCGGCTAGCTCCGGCGAAGTGTTCTCGAGGGTGGCCTTAACGGCCTCGACGATTGCGCCGACCGGCTCGGAGAGCGCCTCGGCGCACTGGCGCTCGGTGAGTGTGATCTCCTTTGGAACGCCCTCCACCAGGTTGCGGCCACGCACTTCCATGGTGCGGCCGTTGCCGGCGTCGGGGGCGCAGGCGGAGCCGATTTCCTTCTTGATCCGCTCGGCTGTGCTTTCGCCGATCATCAGATTCTCGGTACGCCGCACGAAGGAGATGATCGCATCATCCATCTTGTCGCCGCCGACTCGCACCGACCGAGCCTGAACGATGCCACCCAGCGAGAGAACCGCAACTTCGGTGGTGCCGCCGCCGATGTCGACCACCATCGAGCCGGTCGGCTCGGTCACCGGTAGCCCGGCACCGATCGCAGCCGCCATCGGCTCTTCGATCAGAAACACGCGACGCGCACCGGCGCTCTCGGCCGCTTCCTGAATGGCGCGGCGCTCGACCGGGGTCGAGCCGGAGGGCACGCAGATGATGATGAGCGGCGAGGCGAAGCGGGTGCGGTTGTGAACCTTGTGAATGAAGTGCTTGATCATCTCTTCGGCGACTTCGAAATCGGCGATGACGCCGTCACGCAGGGGGCGGATCGCCTGGATATTCCCCGGCGTACGGCCGAGCATCATCTTGGCCTCGTTGCCGACCGCCAGGACCTGCTTCTTGCCCCTGATGTCGGCGATGGCGACCACCGAGGGCTCGTCCAGCACGATGCCGCGACCCTTGACCGCCACCAGCGTATTGGCCGTGCCGAGATCGATCGCCATATCGGCCGAGATGAGGCTGAGGAAACCGCCGAGCATGTTTGTGCACCCCTTCGAAGACGTCGCGCTTGCGTGCGGCCGGTTGATCGGGCGGCGGCCCTCCTGGCCGTCCGGACCCCTGCCGCGGGCGCTGCCGCCGAGCCCGCAATGCCTAAGATTTGTCTCGCAAAACCCTTTCGTTTTGGTGAATGAATTGGAAACCGGTCGCGCTCCAACCAGACGCAAGTCTCGTCGGCGAGCGGCCGGATTCCAAGAGCTTGGGGCCCCCGGGCCGTGCGGTCCCAGCCCTGGAGGGCTGGCCGGGCTAGCGTTCCAACAAGTGCCGCGCCACGATCACCCGCATGATCTCGTTGGTGCCTTCGAGGATCTGGTGGACCCTGAGATCGCGCAGCAGGCGCTCGACCGGGAAGTCGCGCAGATAGCCATAGCCGCCCAGGAGCTGGAGCGCCTGATTGCAAATCTCGAAACCGACGTCAGTGGCAAAGCGCTTGGCCATCGCACAGAGCGCTGTCGCGTGCGGGGCCCGTGCGTCGAGCGCGGCGGCGGCGCGATGCAACAGCAGGCGCGCGGCCTCCAGCTCGGTCGCCATGTCGGCGAGCCGGAAGCGCAGCGCCTGGAAGTCGGCGAGACGCTGCCCGAACTGTTTTCGCTCCTTGAGATGCGTGAGCGCCGCTTCGAGCGCGGCGTCCACCGCCGAGCGAGCAGGCGGCGATATTGAGCCGCCCGCCGTCTAAGCCCGCCATGGCAATCTTGAAGCCTTCACCTTCGGCACCGAGACAGTTGGCGACAGGAACGCGCGCCTCCTCCAGGATCACCGCTGCGGTCGGCTGACTGTGCCAGCCCAGCTTCTTCTCCCTCTTACCGAAGGAAAGGCCGGACGTGTCCTTTGGAACGACCAGCGCCGAGACACCTTTCGGCCCCTCGCCGCCAGTCCGGCACATCACGAGATAGAGGTCGCTCGTCCCACCGCCGGAGATGAAAGCCTTGCTGCCGCTGACGAGGTAGTGCTCATCGTGCCGTATCGCGCGCGTGGACAGCGAGGCCGCGTCCGAGCTGGCGCCAGGCTCGGCGAGGCAATAGCTGGCGAAACGGTCCATGCTCGTCAGCCTCGGCAGAAACTTGGCGCGCTGCTGCGCCTGCGCGATGCGGTCGAACAGATGCCACCATCGATGGTGGCGCTCGCCGTCGACAACTATTTGACCAGAGCGCCTGCGTAAGATCGCTTAACGCACACGACAAAAGACAAGGAGCGAGAGGAATGGCAAGCAACACTCTGCATCCCGAGACCCTGGCGCTGCACGCCGGTAGCTATCGCGCCGATCCCGCGACCGGCGCCGTCGCTGTACCGATCTATCAGACCACCTCATATCAGTTCAAAGGCACCGAGCATGCCGCCAATCTGTTCGCGCTCAAAGAATTGGGAACATCTACACCCGCATCATGAACCCGACCAGCGCGGTGCTGGAGGAGCGCGTCGCCGCGTTGGAGGGCGGAGTCGCGGCGCTGGCGCTCAGCTCGGGACAGGCCGCCTCCGCGGTGGCGATCCAGAACATCGCCCAGACCGGCGACAACATCGTCAGCGCAACCGGCCTCTATGGCGGAACCTGGAATCTCTTCGCCAACACGCTGAGAACCCAGGGCATCGAGGTACGCTTCGTCGACCCCACCGATCCCGAGGCCTTCAGGCGCGCCACCGATGACAAGACCCCCGCCTACTACGCCGAGACGCTGCCAAATCCCAAGCTCAAAGTCTTCCCGATCGCCGAGGTAGCGAAGATCGGCGACGAGCTGGGCGTTCCCCTTATTATGGACAACACCTCGGCGCCGATCCTCTGCAAGCCCTTCGATCATGGCGCACACATCATCGTCTACTCGACCACCAAGTACATCGGCGGTCATGGCACCTCGATCAGCGGCCTCCTGGTCGACAGCGGCAAGTTCGATTGGGCAAAACATGCCAAGCGCTTCCCTCTTTTGAACACGCCGGACTCGAGCTATCACGGCGCGGTCTGAACCGAGGCGGTGAAGCCGCTCGGCCCCATCGCCTACATCATCAAGGCACGCGTCACGCTGCTGCGCGACCTCGGTTGCGCCATGAGCCCCTTCAACGCCTTCCTCTTCATCCGGGGACTGGAGACCTTGCCGTTGCGCATGAAGGCGCACTGCGACAATGCCCGCATCGTGGCCGACTTTCTCAAGATTAACGATCAGGTCACGAAGGTGATTTTCCCCGGTCATCAGAGCGGCGGGGACCGCGAGCGCGCCGACAGGTACCTGATGGGCGGCTATGGTGCGCTGGTGGGCTTCGAGCTGAAGGGCGGGAAGGAAGCGGGGCGGCGCTTCATCGACGCGCTCAAGCTCTTCTATCACGTCGCAAACATCGGCGATGTCCGCTCGCTGGCCATCCATCCGGCGAGCACCACCCACTCCCAGCTCGACGCCGAGGAGCAGCTCAAGACCGGGCTCTCTGAGAGCTACGTACGGCTCGCTATTGGCATCGAGCACAGCGAGGACATCCTCGCCGACCTCGATCAGGCGCTCGCCGCCGCGCGCAGCGCCAAGGCAGCCTAGAACCCGAACCGGCATGGATCGCCTCCCCGACACAGCGGCTTTGGTACTGATCGACCTGCAGAAGGCGATCGACGATCCGCGTTGGGGCAGCCTGAGCAATCCCCAGGTGGCGAATGCCGCCGCTCGCCTGCTCGCCGCCTGGCGGAAAAGCGGGCGGCCGGTCATCCATGTCCAGCACCTTTCGCGCAAAGCCGATTCGCCCTATCGCCCGGGCCCGCCTGGCTGCGACTTCAAGCCGGAGGTCGCGCCGGCGCCGGGCGAGCTCCTTGTCCAGAAGGAGGTGAACTCCGCCTTCATAGGCACCGGGCTGGAGGCGCTGCTTCGCACCCAGGGGATCGACACGCTGGTCTTCGGCGGGGTGCTGACCCAGAACTCGCTGGAGACGACGGTACGCATGGCCGCCAACTTGGGCTTCGCGACTTACGTTGCCGCCGAGGCAACCTCCGCCAGCGACATAGTCGATCTCGACGGACGGCACTGGTCCGCCACCGAAGTTCAGGCGCTCAGCCTCGCCAACATGAACAGCGAGTACGCAACCGTCACCGACGGCGCCGCACTGCTCGGCATTTTTGGTTAGGTTAGCGTACGCATATTGAGCACACCCTGCTCGGCATAAGGCGCATAGGCCCGCGCCTTCTCCAGGAATGCGTTGTAGGAGGCGTGCACGTTGCCGGCGCGCGGCGAGGAGGCCGCGACCTCGTTCAACACCTCGCGCGACACCTCGGCGAGGCGCTTCACCACCGCATCGGGAAACCGCCGCAGCTGGACGCCGTAGTCCTTCTCCAGCGTGGCGAAGACATCGATGTTGTGGAAGGTGAAATCGGCGAGCGTGTCGAGCGCCGTTGCCTGGGCGGCGGCGGCAACGACCGCCTTGTGGTGTTCGCTCAAGCCCTCGTAGCGAGCGCGATTGACGATCACCTCGAGGCTCGGCCCCGGTTCGTGAAAGCCCGGCATGTAACAGTACTTGGCGGCCTTGTGGAGGCCGAAGGCGATGTCGTTCCAGGGCCCCACCCAGTCGGCGCCGTCGACCGCCCCGGTGGCCAAGGCGGCGAAGATCTCGCCCGGCGGCGTCAGGACCGGCGTGACGCCGAGCCGCCGCAACACCTCGCCGCCGAGACCGGTGATCCTGAACTTGAGGCCGCCTAGGTCATCGAGGCTGTTGATCTCGCGGTTGAACCAGCCGCCGGCCTGGGTGCCGCTGGAGCCGGCATAGAAAGGCACCACATCGAGCGGCTGGTAGACCTGCTGCCAAAGCTCCTGGCCGCCGCCGTAGTAGAGCCAGGCCGCGAACTCCTGCGCGGTCAGGCCGAACGGCACGCCGGTGAAGTAGTGCAGCGCCTGCGCCTTGCCGACCCAATAGTAGGGGGTGGAATGAGCAAGATCGGCGGCCCCGCGAGCGACCGCGTCGAGCGCTTCGAAAGGCGGCACCAACTCGCCTGCGGCATGGAAATTGACTTCGATCTCGCCGCCGGACAGGGCGCTCAAGCGCGCCGCGAAGCGCTCGGCGTTGATGCCGACCCCTGGTGCGCCCTTGGGCCAGGCCGAAACCATGGTGAGGACCAACCTATCCTGGGCCAGGGAGGGCATCGGAAAGGCCGCACCTGCCGCCAACCCTAGGCCAGCAGCGCTCAGGAATCTGCGCCGACCGAGCGGCTCGGCCTCACCCTTGTTGCCCATCGTCATCTCTCTCCATCGGAAAGCGAATCGCGTGACGCGTACACGCTTTTCTCCACTAAACGGACGTGGCCTGTCCACCCACGGCTTCGTTTTCCCGCCCATGCGATATACCGCAAACGGTGAAGAAAAGCGCCGTTGCCGGCCCCGGTCGCCTGCGCCTAGACTACGCGCCATGCCTAAAGCCAATCCATTCCTGCGCGCCGTACCCGCTGAAGGCAAGTGCAAGCCGACGGCAGTACCCAATGCACTCGGCACCTTCCCGCAGGTCCGCCCGCGTCGCAATCGCAGCAGCAGCTGGGTGCGGCGCCTGGTGGCGGAAAGCCGGCTGTCGATCGACGACCTAATCTGGCCGGTCTTCGTCCAGGAGGGCGGCGGCGAAAGCCTGATCGCCTCGATGCCCGGTGTTGCGCGGATCGGCTTGGAGCGGCTGGTCGATGCGGCGGGGCCGGTGGCCGAGCTCGGGATTCCGGCGATCGCCCTCTTTCCCGCGGTCGACCCTGAGCTGCTGACCCCTGACTGCGCCGAGGCAGTCAATCCCGACAACCTGATCTGCCGCGCAGTGCGCAAACTGAAAGCGGCGCTGCCGGAGGTTGGCGTGATCTGCGACGTGGCGCTCGACCCCTACAACTCGCTGGGCCACGACGGGCTGGTGCGAGACGGCAAGATCCTCAACGACGAAACGGTCGAGGTGCTGTGCCGACAGGCGCTGGTGCAAGCAGAAGCCGGCTGCGACGTGATTGCGCCCTCCGACATGATGGACGGGCGGGTCGGCGCGCTGCGCGCGGCGCTCGACGAAGCCGGGCAGCAGGAAGCCCTGATCCTCGCCTATGCCGCCAAGTACGCCAGCGCCTTCTATGGCCCATTCCGCGACGCCGTCGGCTCCAGCGGCACGCTAACCGGCGACAAGAAGACTTATCAGATGAACCCGGCCAACAGCGCCGAGGCGTTGCGCGAGGTCGCGTTGGACCTCGCCGAGGGCGCCGATATGGTGATGGTGAAACCGGGCTTGCCCTATCTCGACGTGCTGACACGGGTCAAAGAGGCCTTCGGCGTGCCGACACTCGCCTATCAGGTGAGCGGCGAGTTCGCGATGCTGAAGGCCGCGGCCGCCAACGGTTGGCTGGACTACGACAAGGTCTTGGTGGAGACCCTGCTGGCTTTCAAACGGGCCGGCGCGGACGCTATCCTGACCTATGCGGCACCGCAGGCGGCAAAATCCCTGAAGGCCGGCTAAAGGCTCTTACAACACTCAATATGAGGTAAATAAAAAAACGTTTAACAGCTCATCTTTGGTAAATACTAGCGGCCGTGCTACTACGACGCCAACAAAGACCGCGGCCCGAGCGCCGCGCCGGCGAGCGCCTTCGCAATGCGCCGCCGAGGGGGAAACCCAAGACAAGACGGAGGATCCGAAGATGGCACTACGAATTGGCGATACCGCTCCAGATTTTGCGGCCGACACCACCGAGGGACACCTCAAGTTCCACGACTGGATCGGTGACGGCTGGGCGGTCCTCTTCTCGCACCCCAAGGACTTCACGCCGGTCTGCACGACCGAGCTCGGCTACATGGCGAAGCTCGCGCCCGACTTTGCGAAGCGCAATACCAAGATACTCGGCATCAGCGTCGATTCAGTCGACGACCACAAGCGCTGGAAGTCCGACATCAAGGATGCGACCGGCCACGATCCCAAGTATCCCATGATCGGCGACCCGGAGCTGAAGGTGGCGAAGCTCTACGACATGCTGCCAGCTGCGGCCGGCGATACTGCGAAGGGCCGTACCGCCGCCGACAACGCCACCGTACGAACGGTTTTCGTGATCGGACCGGACAAGAAAATCAAGGCGACGATCTCCTATCCGATGAGCACCGGACGCAACTTCGACGAGATCCTGCGCATCGTCGATTCCTGTCAACTTACCACGAAGCACAAGGTGGCGACGCCGGTCAATTGGAAGCAGGGCGAGGATGTAATCATCGCGCCGTCGGTCTCTGACGACGACGCCAAGAAACTGTTCCCAGCCGGCTGGAAATCGCTGAAGCCTTACATCCGCGTCACGAAGCAGCCTGGCTGATAGGCTACGCGCTGTCCGGTAGAACAGGTCCGGCGCCCGAACCATCGGGCGCCGGTTTTTCCGTGTCCGCTTAGACAGCCGGGCGTCGGCCCATGCCGTTGCCGCACGAAAGCCAATTGCATACGGCGGCGATCTGTGTCGGATCGAGCAAAGCCGGCGCATGGCCGCAATCCGGGAACTCGATCAACTCGGCCTTGGGTCCTCGCTCGGTCATGGCCTTGGCTGTGTCGGGCAGCAGCAGATCGGACTCCGCGCCGCGCAGCACCAAGGTCGGAAGCCGAAGACCGTCCCAGATCGCCCAGAGGTCGACATCCTCGAGCGGCTCCTTGCGGAAAGCCTCGCCGATGCGCGGATCGTAGGCGAGGCGAAAGCCACCGCCATCGGCCGGGCGGACGCTCGCTTTCGTCATGACGCGCCATTGAGCGTCGCTCAATCGTCCGAAAGGCGCATGGACCCTGCGGATATAGGCCTCGGCACTGTCCAGGCCCTCGAAGTGGGGGTCGTGGCCGACATAGCCGGCGAGGCGCTGCAGAGCAGTTTTGGGAATGAAAGGCCCGACATCGTTCAGGATCAGGCGCTCGATCGGCGTGCCAGGAAGTGATGCCAGCATCAGACCGATCAGGCCTCCCATCGAGGTGCCGAGCCAATCGAGCCGGCTAACCCGCAATTGGCCGATCGCCGCCGCCAGATCGGCCAGATACTGCGGATAGCTGTACTCGGCCGGCGGTCTCAGCCAATCGCTGTCGCCGCGCCCCACCACGTCGGGGCAGGCGACGCGCCAGCCTTCGGCGGCAAGCGACTGCGCCAACACGTCGAAGTCTCGGCCGTTGCGCGTCAACCCGTGGACGCAGATGAGCGTGCGTCGCTTCGACTTAGGTCCCCACTCGCGATAAGCGATGCCGTGAAATCCTGCCACCGAGAGACCAAGCGCCCTGCCGCGGCGCGGCTCGAGCAGCACCTCTCCTTTCGCCGCTTCGCGTTTTGCCATGGTCATCGCGCCATGGTTACAGGGGCCGCGTCGCCGGCGGGCGGTCGCGCACCTCGACGAAGGTCTCGGGGAAGAAGCCATTGAAGTGGGTGGCGAGCGCGTTGGAATAGGCGCCGAGCTGGTCGATCTCGATCCAGTCGCCCTCGCGCAAATCCGCTGGCAGCTCGAAGGTGCCGGGCAGCACGTCGAGGGAATCGCAGGTCGGCCCATTCAACACGAAGGCTTCGGTCTTGTCAGACAGTACCCCGTCGAGCCGCAGCGCGCGGGCCGGCATGCGCACCGAAACTTGGTGCATCTCCGAAAGCGAGCCGTAGATGCCGTCGTTGATATAAAGCCGCTCGCCTTTTCGAAGCTGCACCTGGGTGAGTAGCGAGACGCCGTTGGCGACCAACGCGCGGCCCGGCTCGGCCATCAGCTCGACGGTCGGCGGCAGGCGGATCGCCTTAACGCCCTCGCGAATTGCCGCCATGTACTCCTCCAGCGGCGGCGCCTCGACGTTCCTGTAGGCGGCGGGAAACCCGCCGCCTACGTCGACACAGACAGGCTGCACGCCAGCGGCCTCGACCACCGCGCCCACCAGGTCGAGTGCGCTACGGTAGGCGCTCGGCAGCAGGCATTGCGAGCCGACGTGGAACGCCACACCCACCTGACAGCCGGCTTCCCTCGCCTCTTTCATCAGCTCGACCGCGAGCGGCGCATCGGCGCCGAACTTGCCCGAAAGGTGATAGAGCGTACCCGGAGCCAGCGGCGTATTCAATCGCACCACGATGGTGACCCCCTGGCCGCCGGTCTCCAGCAGAACCTTGTCGAGTTCGTTGCCGTGATCGACCACGAAGTGGCGGATGCCATAGACCGTGTAGGCGTTACGGATGGTAGCGCGCGCCTTCACCGGATGCATGAAGTAGGCGTGAGCGTCGTCATAAGTTTCGCAGATCTGCGCGATCTCCGGCAGCGACGCGGTGTCGAAGTGTCGTACGCCAGCGCGATAGAAGGCGTTCAACACCAGCGGATGGGGATTGCACTTGACCGCGTAGAGCACGGTGCCGGGAAAGAGCGTGATGAAACGCTTGGCCGCACGCTCCAGCACGTCGGGCCGCACACAGTAGACCGGATAGCTCGGCTGCAGCGCGCGGGCGACCTCGATCGCGTCGGCAAAGCTCTGAGACTCCTTCGGCATGTCCCTCTCGTTCGCGGCAGGTGGCCACCGCCGCCCGCAGGAGCGATCAGGACCGCGCGCCGCTCGCCTTTGCCGCCTTCGTCAACGCGCGCGCGTCGGTTCCCAGCGCCACGGTCCCCTGCTGCATATAGGCCTCGTGGTTTTTCTCGATGTCGTCAAGGATGTATCGGTAATTCACCATGAGGCCCGCTGATTCCTTGAGGCCCTTGGGCGAGCTGTCGCCCAGCCAGTTGATACGCTCGAGACGCGCGCCGTTGCGGAGGTGGAACCGCATGACCGGATCGAGCGGTCGCGATCCCTTCCCCTTGGCGCCGAGATAGAGCGCCGCCAGACGCAGCAGGGGGCCTTTGAGCGCCTGCTCGACGACCGGATCACGGTGCCAGTCGGGGCGTTCGAGCACTTCGGACAACGCAAGTTCGAGCTGATCGCTGCCGCCCAGCGCACGCAGCCCCCCCTCCTCCTCCACGGTAAAGGCCCTGCGCAATGTCTGCGGCTCGGCACGATCGAGCCAGCGGCGGAAGCCCGGAAGTGGCGAGAGGGTGGCGAAAACCTTCAGGCGCGGCAGGTCGCTTGCCAACCGCTCGACCGCCATTTTGATGAGGAACTCGCCGAAGGCGATGCCCTTGAGGCCGCGCTGGGTATTGGAGATGGAGTAGAAGATCGCGGTGTCGGCGCCGGCGGGATCGGCTTTCGGCGCCCTTTCGTCGAGCAGCGTCTGGATAGAGCCGCCCATGCCGCGGGTGAGTGCGATCTCGACGAAGGCCAGCGGCTCGTCGGGCATGCGCGGATGAAACAGCGCATAACAGCGGCGATCGGATTCCAGGCGGTTGCGCAAATCCGACCAGGAACGGATCTCGTGCACCGCTTCATAGGCGATCAGCTTCTCCAACAGCGCCGCCGGGGAATCCCAGGCAATGCGCTTCATGTCGAGGAACCCGGTGTCGAACCAGCTCGCCAGCAGCTCGCGCAGGTCCTCGTCGAGGTCGGAGAGATGCGGGTCCTTCTCGGCAATCTGCAGCAAGTCCTGGCGCAGGTCGACCAGAAACTTGACCCCCTCGGGTAGCGCGTTGAACTGGGTCAGCAGACGTGCCCGCGGGGGCACGCTCGCCTGACGCAGGCGCCGGGTCGCAGCGATGTGCTCGGCGACGGTCTCGTCCTTGCGGTAGCCGGAGATCGCCGCGTCGAGCGCCTCGGTGTCGACGGCGAAGTCCTGGGCCAGCACCTCGAGAAAGCGGCGGCGACCGGCAGCGTCCATCTCGAGGTAGGTGCGCCCAAGCTCAGCGGCGCACAGTCGCGCCGAAACCTCGCCGCCACGAGCCTCGAGGCACTCGACCATCTGCTGGCTCAGCGCCTCGCGGCTGGCGTCGGCGCTCTCGTGCCGGTTGCGGCCGAGCGTACGGGCGGCCCCCTGTGCGACCTCGCGCCACGCGCCGGCTAGGTTGGCGAGTGCCCGCTCGAAGAAGCTTTCGCCATATTCGACAGCCACCTTGTCCACTCCTAGACCTCACGCCCCATCATCGCATTAGGCAGCCAGAGTGCGATCTCGGGGAAGAAGCAGAGAATTACGATTGCCGCCACCATGCAGAGCATGAAGGGCAGCGCGCCCCAAAGTATGGTCGTAAGCTCAACATCAGGCGCGATCGCATTGATAACATAGAGATTAAGCCCTACCGGTGGAGTAATAAGACCTATCTCCATATTTATGGTTAGAATTACGGCAAACCAGATCGGGTCGAACCCGGCCACTTCGATGATCGGCAGCAGGGTCGGCACCGCCATCAGGATGATCGCTACCGGAGGCAGAAAACATCCTGCCACCAGCAGAAAGAGATTCACCGCGCCCATCAAGACCCAGCGGTTGACCTCGAGCTGGGCGATCCACTCGGCGAGCGACTGGGTGACGAAAAGCAGCGACAGCATGTAGCTGAAGAGATCGGCGGCCGCGATGATCATCATGATCATTACCGCTTCGCGCAGCGCCGAGCGCAGAATCTGCCAGTGAGCCCGAAAATCGACCATACGGTAGATCACGACCACGAGCATTATGCAGAACAGCGCCCCCACGCCCGCAGCCTCCGACGGTGTCGCCACCCCGCCGTAGAGCACCCAGAGGATGCCGGCGATGACCGACAGGAACGGCAGTATCTTCGGCAGGATCACGATCCGCTCGCGCATCGTGAAGCGGCGCGCCCGGTCAGCCAGTGAATAGCCGTGACGCCACGCGGCAAAAAGGCCCCAGAGAATGAAGAGGAAGGTCAGCAGCAAACCGGGCAACAGCCCGGCGATGAAGAGCCGACCGATCGAGGTCTCGGTGGCGATGCCGTAGACGATCATTGTGACCGAGGGCGGGATCAGGATGCCGAGCGTGCCGCCAGCAGCGATCGAACCGGTGGCGACGGAAGCCGGATAGCCGCGCTTGCGCATCTCCGGCACGCCCATCTTGCCGATCGCCGCGCAAGTCGCGGGCGAGGAGCCGGATAGCGCAGCAAAGATCGCGCAGGCGCCGATGTTGGAGATCATGAGTCCGCCCGGCACCCGGTTGAGCCAGCGGTCGAGTCCTTCATAGAGATCGGCGCCGGCGCGCGAGGACGCAATCGCGCCACCCATCAAGATGAACATGGGGATCGACAGCAGCGCGAAGGAATCCAGGCTTGAGAAGAACACGTCTGGGACGACCGAGAGACTGGCGAGGCCGTCGAACAGCACCAAGAATATGATTGCCACCGCGCCGAGCGCGAAGGCGACCGGCGCGCCGGTCACCAGAAACGCGACCGTCACTCCCATGATCAGCAAGCCGACCTCGAG
>JBOHKJ010000535.1:0-6868 GCA_050728975.1 Kiloniellales bacterium
TTTTGCGCCTGACCTTGAAACTCAATGAGGTGGGTGCGTCTCTCTGACCGTAGGTGTCGCGTCCAGGGTCGAGAGCTCGCTACCGAGCTCAGATCGTGCGATGCCTTCGAGGGCGCGCAGCCTGCTATCGAGGCCAGTCAAATAGTGACGAAGCCGCTCGAAATCGCTGCGGGCCACGCGCTCAAGCATGATTACGGTCGCTCGTAGGACGCGGGTCTCGTTCTTGAGGTCAGCCAGATGAAGAGTGGATTGATTGGACATTGCGACTCTCCTTTACGCCTTAGCGGGGCTTCCGAAGGCCACGTGATCGTGACTCGCGTTACTCATCCAAGGTGGAATGGCGCGCGCTTGCGCGCGCCCTGTCCACGGCCAAGCGGTAGGAACGCTCGGTGCGTTCAGCCGCTCCGACCAGGTCTTTGAATCGCTGCCGGTCAAATTGGGTAATCGCCACGCTGTCGCCGCAGCTCTCGCACCGGTAGCTTGCGGCTGCCAAGACGAGATCCACCAGCATTTCGGTAAATTGGCCGCAGCTAGGGCAGCTCTGAGCAACAAGGGTCTTAATCACGAGCAACCGACCTCCCTTCGGGCGGCGCGGCCACCCGCGCTTGCAGTATTGACCAATTTACTTGCCGTTTATTCCGGGCCAGATCGCCCAGGACGCATGGTCCAGCCGAGTCAGGACCGTGATTCCGGGAGAGACGCCTGGAATATCGACGGCAATACCTTGTCTTAGTGAAGTGCCGGGGTCAGCGCGGCGGCATGACTCAGGACGCCGGCACGACCGCTAATATTGGCCTTGCCAGTGCGCTGCTGGGCCAGCCGGAGGACGTGAGGACCCTGAGGATGGCCAATCAACTGCCCGGGTGCAGTAGAGCGGCATTATGCGCGGGGGCCCGGGCGTGGCAATGCGCGAGCCCGGGCGTGACAATGGGCCCGTAGCGAAGCCTGGCTCCGGGACCTTGCTCCAAGCGAGTCGGGCAAAATTGTGACAGAGGGGTCTCGCTGGAATAGGGCGGGCCAGCTTCAAGTCGAAGCGTATACAGGGTTGTAGTATGCCCGGACAAACGAAAAGCAATACGGGGAAGTGCCGGTAATGCAACTCCAAAAAAATGCCCCCCTCCAGCGCATTAAGCGCCGTGCCGATTCGGCGACTTCGAGGGCACGCCCAGATTGGATGGCTGTCACGGAGACCGTGGATCGCTATCTGCGCGACCTGGGGATCGGGGAGCCAGGTACCCGACTTGCACTCGTCGCCGAGATTTTTCTTCGCGCGTCCTGTAGCTGGCAGGCGAGCCGCACGGAAGATCTCACAGATGTGGCTTTGCGCCAGACCCATTGGGTGCTGTTCGAGCGCGTGAAGGGCTTGGATATGAGCCGGAAGCAGCGTGGCGCATGTGATATTGCGCAGGCTCTGTTGCTGATTGCGCTTGAGCCCCGTCCCAGGCCCGCCGAGTTTGCGAACGGTCATGATCAGACCGCCGTGCGTTGGCCCAGCGATGCGCTGATCGGAGCGCCGCCGACCGCGCCAATGGAGATGTGGGCAAAGCCTTTCGAGTACTCATACGGGCGCAGCCGCAAGCGGCAGAGCTGTTCGGCGGAGTGCCGTGCCGTCGACTATGGCCTGATCCCCTCCACTTTGAGGTCATGATCGTTCGCCGGCGACACCGCCTTTTTGTGGGCCTGTTACTCGGCTCCGTCACCCCCACGTTACTGCTGCTCGGCAATGTCCTGGCAACGGACGGATTGACCCTCGGCGAAGGGCTCCTGCTGCTGCTCTATGGGGTCCTTCTGACCTGGGTCGGAATCGGGTTTTGGTTCGCTGTCTTCGGTCTTTGGGCCGGTCGCCGACAAGGCACTACCGTCCAGCCGCTCACCCGGGGAAGTGAGAGAGGACCGGCGCGCACGGTCATCGTCATGCCGATCTATCACGAGGACGCCGAGACGGTATTCGATCGGCTGCGTGTTATGTATCGCTCGCTGGAACGGGCTGAGGCTCTCGAGAGTTTCGAGTTCTTCGTTCTTAGCGATTCACAGGATCCGGCCTTCTGGTTAGCGGAAGAGCGAGCCTGGGTCGAAGCGTGCCGCGACCTCGGTGCGCTCGGCCGTCTGTTTTATCGACGCCGGACCTACAACGAAGGGCGCAAAAGCGGGAATGTCGAAGATTTTTGCCGTACCTGGGGCGGCCGTTACGACTACATGGTGGTCCTCGACGCTGACAGCCTGCTTCTTGGCAAGACTCTGGCAGAGATGCTCAGGCGCATGGATGCCGAGCCCGATCTGGGTTTGCTCCAGACCCAGCCGCGACTGATCAAAGGCGACTCGCTCTTCGCACGCCTGCAGCAGTTCGCTGGCAGTGCCTATGGCGGACTCCTGGCTCGCGGGCTCAGTTATCTCACGATGAGCGCCGCAACCTATTGGGGCCACAACGCAATCATTCGTATGAGGGCTTTCGTCCAGCATTGCGCGCTGCCGAAGTTGCCGGGGAAAGCGCCGCTTGGAGGCGCGATTCTCAGCCACGATTTCGTGGAAGCCGCTTTGCTGGTTCGCGCAGGGTGGGCGGTGCGATTCGATCCGGATCTCGGCGGAAGCTACGAAGAGGGGCCGCCGAGCCTGATCCACCACGCGGCGCGGGATCGGCGCTGGTGCCAGGGCAACCTGCAGCATGGTCGCCTTTTGTTTGCTAAAGGCCTTCATCCCTTCAGCAGGATCAATTTCCTAATCGGTATCATGAGTTACCTGGCAAGTCCGCTATGGTTGTTCTTCATAGCCCTTTCCGCAATCGCGCTCGGCAGGACCTCGGACTTTACGCTGTGGCCCGGCGAAGCTGACAGCCGAATCTCCATGTTGGCGGCTCTCACGATCACGGCAGCCTTTCTCTTCGGCCCCAAGCTGCTGTCGCTGGTGCAGCTGTGGGCGGATCCCAAGCGCTGCAGGGAGCACGGCGGCGCCGTTCGTGCCGGTCTCAGCGTTTTTCTGGAGACGCTGTTTTCGGCGCTCGTCGCGCCGCTGATGATGCTCCTGCATTCCCGCTTTGTCGGTTCCGTGCTCGCTGGATTCAACGCCGGTTGGGGTGCACAGCGCCGCGAAGCCGACAGCACGACTTGGCGCAACGGAATTCGCGCCCATGGCCTGGAAACTCTAATCGGCCTGGGTGTTGGAATAGCCGTCTATTTCCAGCTCCCGCAGCTCGTCTGGTGGCTGTCGCCTCTGCTTGCCGGATTGCTGTTGTCGGTGCCTCTGTCTGTGCTTTCGAGCCGACCTTCCTGGGGTAAGGTTGCACGATCCCTTGGATTATTCCTGACGGCAGAGGAGCGCGCCCCCCCCATCGAATTGAAAGAGATCGATCGCTACGCCCTTGACCGGAGCGCGCGGCCGGCCGCAGAGAGGATTGGGCCGAAATTGCTCAACGTGCTTGCGGATCCGCTGACCATGGCCGCCCACCTGGCTTTGAGTCCCATGTCCAAGACCCGCCCGGCCGCGCACATGACGGCGCGAATTCGTGATGGCGATCCGGAGAGCTTGACCATTGAAGAGCGGCGGACCCTGCTCGGAAATGCCGATACCGCGCGCGAACTCCATCTCCGACTGTTCGCAGAGCGTTATCGGGGAGGCTAGCACGGATGCGTCGGTTCTCTGGCAAGTTGACCATGCCAGCCAGGACATTGTTCGGTGTTTGAGGAAATACGCTGGCGATCATGCCTTCGGTTCTTTCCGCGTGGCTGTCGTCGCCTTATAGGGATGATTTGACCGGGGTCACTACAGTGCCACAGCCGCGCCGATCAGCAGCCCGATGGCGATCAGGAATGCAAACAGCGTGAGTCGCGACCTGCGATCAAATTCATCGAAAAACCGGTCTGGGCGAGATCGACTCTCCGGCATGTTTTCCTGAATCGGATTGAAGGGCTCATTGAAGATCATACTCGACTCCTTGGCTCGATCTCGCGTCTCTGTCTGTTCCCTCCTGTTCTCTTCTTGGCACTTGGTCACGGCTATCAGCTTTTTTCTGTCTTGTGAGTAAGACGGCGAGTCGCCCGGATTATTCCGGCGCATCCGAGTGTTGCAGAGAATGGGCAGCCGCACGCTGGCTGCGGAGCCACCTCGACGCTTGTCGAGTCGGCGTTGAGCAGGCTATCCGGTGGGACGTGGCTATTATGCGGCTCCGTCCCGAGCTCTAGAAAACCCATCAGTCCGAAGGAGACGCGCAAAAGCGTGAGGATCGCACCCATCTAGCGTTGCTGGCTGCGGCAGGTAACGTTACGCCGGGCCTGGGACCAGCTGTTGTCCAGGCCGCACCTTCGCCTTCTGCCTCACCGCCCTCGAAGCAACGTGGTCAGAGCGATCCGCAACAGCGCGCGAGAGAAGCTGATTCTGGTCGCAGACGCCGGCGGTCGTGGCTGGGACGCCGTGCCGCGACGGATATTGTTCGCCGATCGAATTAGGACGATGTACCTAAGAATCGAACGATCCAGGGCCGTCAAGTTGGCTCCGAGACGCCATTTCACCTTCCCATGGCCGTCCAGCGGCACAACTAGGGCATAGAGCTATGCCCTCTCGCCGCGGAATATTCCGCGCGCCGCCCGGTCAAAAGGGCAGGGCGTCAGGCCGCGACGTGCCCAGTCGTCCGGGACGCCTAAACAGGGAGCCCATCATGATCACGACACGCATAGCCTCTACCACCGCTTCGGTAGCCCTGGCTGCTGCCCTGTCGGCGTGCGGAGCCGGATATGAGGACACGCTCTATCCTTTGCCCGACGAGCCAGGATTCTATGCTCTTGGACCCGACAGCGAGCTGCAGCGGCTCGACGGCGACCGCGATTGGGAGGTGGAGTCCTGGCCACAGCGTTCCGAGCTCAGTCCCTACGCCGAGTTCGTGCTCTATGACCCGATTCTCTCACGCGACACACGGCCGCGCACAGAGTTGATCCAGCTCTGGCGGGTGGCTTGGGTACGCAGCGACATCGATAGCCGCGGTCTTGCCATGCCGGCGCAGGGGAGCGAGTGGGCGGTTGCCCAGATGGAGCCGTTCCACATACCTGTGGCCTTCGACCATCCACAGGGCAAGCCGGAGTTCGTGCATATCGTGCCGCGGCAGCCGCTCGAGCCGGGCATCTACTCGCTGCGTCTCAACAAGGTCGGAACCAAACGCATTGCCCGCGTCGGCGTCCAATGGAGCTCGGTCGACAAGCGACGCTACTCAGCCGCCAACTGCGTCGACCGCTATCTAGCGAAGGGCGGCGCCTACCGCGTTTGTAGCGGCGGGAGTGATCCGCTGGAGGCAACGGCATCGAATGACCTGGAAATCACCTTGGTCGATCCCTTGAAGCGAGACGATATATTGATCGTTCAGGGCGTCGTCACCAACACGGGGCCGAGTACGCGACAGGTGCCGCCCATGCAGGCGGTTCTCCTGGACAGTCAAGGCCGTCGTTTGACACACGCTACCATTGAGCCGCACCTGGGCGAGCTCGGGCCCGGTGAGAGAATGAACTTCAAGAGCGAGATTGCCGCGGTGCCGCAATCGACCGCACGGGTAAATGTCTCTTTTCTGCCGGCAACGAATGCAGACGGGCAATAAAGCCTTGCCTACTCCCGTCACTGTTTGGGGCCGCTGCCGCACTTCCCTGGCGGCCCTTCAGCCCGGAGCCGGCCGGTGGCCACTGTAACTGCCAGGCTCCCAAGGTGGTCGCTGGCCGCTCCGGGCACCAAATGTGTGGGTGTAAAGCTGAAAATTGTCACAAGAGACCCCTGGAAATACCTTAGACTCGATCTCAAATTGTGAAGTCGCGAGCTGCGAAATAACGGCTTTTGAGGGGATGCAATGAGCGAAACTGCAACACAGGAACGGGACATCTTCGGTACAGATCCGCAAGAGTTGGATCAACAGATTAGGATGCTCAGGCGTTACGCCTGCGCGCTGGTGGGTAATCTGGCCGACGCGGACGACTTGGTTCAGGAGACCTTGAAGCGTGCGCTCACCTATTCGGACCGCAGTGCCGAAATCAGAAATCTACGGTCTTACCTTTTGACAATGCTACACAATGTGCGGGTTGATAGCGTGAAGCGCCAGATTCGCGCCGGCGATCCGGTCGATCTTGACGAGACCCTGCCGCTCGCTATTACGCCGTCTCAAAACGACTACTTGGTCTGTAAGGAGGTCACGGATGCGATCGGCGACCTGTCGGCAGACCAGCGCGAGGTCCTGCTGCTGGTCGGGCTCGAAGGTGTTAGCTATCGCGATGCGGCTGAAATCCTTGCTGTACCGGTGGGAACGATCATGTCACGTTTGTGCCGCGGACGGCGTGCCCTGCGTGAAGCTCTTGGTTACGAAAACGTCGAGATCGAGGCCTCGGTCTTGACCTGTCGCCCAGGTCGCTCAATCGCCGAGGCGAATACCTTTACCGACTTCCTGTCCAGAGCTGCCTAGAGCAGGTCGATGAATCACGCGGGGACGACTCTACCCGACCCCGATTTGCCCAACCGGCTTCGATCGCCAGGAATTTCAGGCGTCACGGCAGCCCGATGCGAAGTCTCGCGTCGGGCTGTCATCCTTTCCACCGCCAAAACGCCTCATTGTCTCGTCAATATCGCGGTTGTGTAGGCAGGAATAGTCCGTCAGGCCGTCGGGGCCGCTGCGAAGCGGAGGTGCGCTGGGCGCCCCGCGCACCTCCCTGTCCGGACGCACGCTGCTGGTGCCGGAAATCTGGAGATTGCCTTGATAGGTGCGGCGCGCCCCAGTCGTCGGGACTCCAATCGGATTCCGGAGCTTGAGGGCGAGATCAAGAGTTTGCGACGCTATGCGCGTGCGCTGGTCGGCGATCCGTCCGAGGCTGACGATCTGGTTCAGGAGGCCTGCGGGCGAGTCCTGGCA
>JBOHKJ010000536.1:0-7686 GCA_050728975.1 Kiloniellales bacterium
GCTGATGCTGCCGCTGATCCTGCTGTTCGCGCTGTACGTGCAGTTCCACGGTGACTTCGGGCCGGGCGGCGGCTTCCAGGCCGGCGTCGTGGTGGCCGGCGCTGTGATCCTCTATGGGCTGGTGTTCGGGCTCGAAGCGGCTCAAGCGGTGGTTTCTCCGGCCGTCGTGCAAGCCATGATTCCGCTCGGCGTTCTGATTTTCGCGGGCACCGGGATCGCCGGCCTGCTGCTCGGCGGCAACTATCTCGACTACTTCGTACTCAGTCATGATCCGGTGCATGGGCAGCATTTGGGCATCTTCACAGTGGAGTTGGGCGTGCTGACAACCGTGGCCGGCACGATGCTCGCCATTTTCTATGCCTTCGCCGGGCGCAAGCGCTAAGCAGGACTGCCCGACCGCATGGAAATCGTCGCCCACTTCAATCACTGGATCACCATGTTCCTGATGGTGGCCGGGCTCTACATCGTGGTCGCGCGCGGCAACATGGTGAAGAAGCTGATCGGGCTGTCGATCTTCCAGACTTCGGTCTATCTGCTCTACATCTCGCCCGGAAAGATCATTGGCGGCACCGCGCCGATCATCGCCGACGGCTTCACGGTCTACTCCAACCCACTGCCCCATGTGTTAATCCTGACCGCGATCGTGGTCGGCGTTGCGACCCTGGCGCTCGGACTTGCCCTGGTGGTGCGCATCAGGGAGGCCTACGGCACGATCGAGGAGGACGAGATCGACAAAATTGGCGGCGACCGATGATCGCAGACCATCTGCCCGCGCTTCAGGTCGTGCTGCCCCTGCTCGCCGCTCCGCTCTGCGCGCTGCTGCGGCGCGGCACGTTGGCCTGGGCACTCGCCTTCATCGTGGCGCTGAGCCTCCCCTTCGTCGCCAGCGCGCTGCTGATCGAGGTGCTGGCGAACGGGCCGATCTCCTATGAGCTCGGCTCCTGGCCACCACCCTACGGCATCGAGTACAGGGTCGATGTCGTCAATGCCTTCCTGCTGATCCTGGTCTCGGGCATGGGTGCAGTAACGCTGTTCTACGCCAGGGAAAGCGTGGCGGCCGAGGTGCCGGAACCACAGCAACCATGGTTCTACACCATGTTCATGCTGTCGCTCGCCGGACTCCTCGGGATGGCGATCACCGGCGATGTCTTCAACGTCTTCGTCTTCATGGAGATCTCATCGCTCTCCAGTTACGTGCTGATCGCTCTCGGCCGCGACCGCCGGGCGCTTCTGGCCGCCTACCAATACCTGATCATGGGGACGATCGGCGCCACGTTTTTCGTGATCGGCATCGGGTTCCTCTACACCATGACCGGGACCCTGAATATGGTCGACATGGCCTCGCGCATTGCCACCATGGGGTCCAACTCGGCGATTTTGGCGGGGCTGGCCTTTCTCACCGTCGGCATCTCACTCAAGTTGGCTCTGTTCCCGCTTCATCTCTGGCTGCCGAACGCTTACGCCTATGCCCCCTCGGTCGCCACTGCGTTCATCTCGGCGACCGCCACCAAGGTCGCGATCTACCTGTTGTTGCGGTTCGTCTTCTCCATATTCGGCGTCTCCTTGCCGATCGACGAGCTTCCGCTTCCCGAGGTCCTGCTCGCTTTCTCTGTCGTCGCGATCTTCGCCACTTCGATCGTCGCGATATTCCAGGATGACGTGAAGCGGATGCTGGCCTATTCCAGCGTTGCGCAGATCGGCTACATCACGCTCGGCATTGCACTCGCCAATCAGACCGGCCTCACCGGCGGCATCGTCCATCTCTTCAATCACGCGGTCATGAAGGGCGCCTTGTTCCTTCTGATCGGCGGCGTGGCGCTGCGGCTCGGCTCGGTCAAGCTGGCCGACCTGGCCGGCCTCGGCCGGCGCATGCCGCTCACCATGGCCGGCGTCGTGATCGGCGGCCTGTCCCTGCTCGGCACGCCGCTCACCGTCGGCTTCGTCAGCAAGTGGTACCTGGTCCTCGGCGCCATCGAGCTCGGCTATTGGTGGCTGGTGGCGCTCATCGTCGCCGGCTCGCTGCTGGCGCTGGTCTACATGGGGCGCATCGTCGAGGTTGCCTATTTCCGCCCGCCCTCGCCGCTCGCGGAAAAAGCGGTCGAGGCGCCGCTTTCGATGTTGGCGCCGGCACTGCTGCTGGCTGGCGCCTGCGTTTATTTCGGCATCGACACTTCGGTCACGGTCGAGGTGGCGGCGCGTGCCGCCCAAACGCTGCTGCGAGGCCTGCCGTGAACCCGGAACTGGCGATCCTGCTGTCGCTGCTGGTGCCGCTGGCCGGTGCAGGCATGATCGCCCTCGCCCACAGCCAGCCCAATCTGCGCGAGACCGTGACGATGATCACGGCCGGCTTGCTGTTCCTGATCGTGCTGTCGCTGCTGCCCGACGTGCTGGCCGGCGGACGGCCCTCGCTGCATCTGGTAAGCGTCCTGCCTGGTCTCGAACTGGCCTTCAGAGTCGAGCCGCTCGGCATGCTGTTCGGCCTGATTGCCTCGGGGCTTTGGATCGTCAACTCGCTCTATTCGATCGGTTACATGCGCGGCAATAACGAGCCGCGCCAGACGTCCTTCTACATCTGCTTCGCGGTCGCCATCGCTTCCACGCTCGGCATCGCCTTCGCCGGCAACCTCTTCACGCTGTTCGTGTTCTACGAGGGCTTGACGCTCTCCACCTACCCGCTGGTCGTCCACAAGGGAACCGACGAGGCGAAGCGGGCCGGACGCACCTACCTAGGCGTCCTGCTCGGCAGCTCGATCCTGCTGTTCCTGACTGCCATTATCTGGACTTGGTATCTCGCCGGCAGCCTCGACTTCCTGCCCGGCGGCCTGCTCGCCGGTAAAGTCGGACCCGGGGCAACGCTGATCCTACTGATCCTCTTCGTCTATGGCATCGGCAAGGCGGCGGTCATGCCGCTCCACCGCTGGCTCCCGGCGGCGATGGTGGCGCCGACGCCGGTCTCCGCCTTGCTTCACGCGGTCGCGGTGGTGAAGGCCGGCGTCTTCACCGTCTTGAAGGTGGTTGTCTACGTCTTCGGCATCGAGAACCTCGCGTCGGTGGCCAGTAGCGAAATCCTGCTTTATCTCGCCGGCTTCACCGTCATAGTCGCCTCGCTGATCGCGCTGCAGGCCAACAACCTGAAGCGCCGACTCGCCTACTCTACGGTAAGTCAGCTCTCCTACGTCGTGCTGGCGGCAGCGATCCTGACGCCGCTCTCGGTGGTGGGCGCTGCGCTGCATATCGCCGCCCACGCGCTCGGCAAAATCACGCTATTCTTCGCCGCCGGATCGATCTACACCGCCGCCCATAAGACCGAAGTGAGCGAGCTCGACGGCATCGGCCGCGCCATGCCCTGGACCATGGGCGCCTTCGCCGTGGGCTCGCTGTCGATGATCGGCCTTCCGCCGACGGCCGGTTTCCTCGGCAAGTGGTTCATGCTTTCGGCGGCCGTCGACACTGACCAGCTGTTCCCGGTCGCGGTGATCGTGCTATCGACCTTGCTGAACGCCGCCTATTTCATGCCGATCGTATACGCGGCTTTCTTCAAGACACCAGACAAACCCCCAAAACACGGCGAGGCGCCATGGCCAATCGTGGTGGCGCTGACCGCGACCGCGACCGGCACGGTGCTGTTGTTCTTCTTCAACGATGTCGCACTGACGCTCGCGCGACAGTTAGCCGGGGTTTGACGCCATGCATTGGCTGGTAAGACCCGAAACGATCAAGAAGCTTTGGGTCGCCTTCATCGCGATCCTGGCGTTGACCGTGCTGGTCGATCCGTTCGTCGCCCATGAAGGTCATTTTGGCATCGACGAGACGCTCGGCTTCAACGCCTGGTTCGGCTTCCTCTCCTGCGTCGTGCTGGTGTTCTTCGCCAAGGGATTAGGCGCGATCCTCAAGCGCAAGGACAACTACTATGAGCGCTGAGCTCCTGGCTCTGCCGCCGTCCTTCGTGCTGCTGGCGGGCGCGCTGTTGGTTCTTGCCCTGAACGGACGGGCGCGCGAGATCGCGCTACTCGCCGTGCCGCTGGTGGCGCTGTTTTTCGTTTGGCAAGTTCCGGACGGCGCGGCTTGGCGCGTGCCGTTCCTCGGCTATGACCTGGTACCGCTCGAGGGCGGGCGGCTCGGACGCCTCTTCGCCACCGTCTTCACCGTCATGGCCTTCGCCGGCAACCTTTTCGCCCTCAAGCGCAAAAGCCGACTCGAGCTGTTCGCCGCCAACTTCTATGCCGGCGGCGCGGTCGGCGTGGTCTTGGCCGGCGATCTCATCACACTCTTTATCTATTGGGAGCTGATGGCTCTTGGCTCGACGCTGGTTATCTGGAGCGCCGGACCCGCCAATCGCTCGGTCGGCCTTCGCTATCTGATGATCCATCTTCTTGGCGGCGTGATCCTGATGGCCGGTATCGCCGGCGAGATCGGGGCGACTGGATCGGTCGCCTTCACTACCATGCAGCCGGACTCGCTAGCACGCGGGCTGATCCTTGCCGGCTTCCTGCTCAACGCCGGTGCGCCGCCGATCTCGGCCTGGCTGCCCGACGCCTATCCCGAAACGTCCTTCAGCGGCATGGTCTATCTTTCGGCCTTCACCACGAAGACCGCGGTCTTCGTACTGTTGCGCGGCTTCCCCGGCGCCGAGGTCCTGATTCCGATCGGGCTCTTCATGGCGTTCTACGGAATCGTTTTCGCGATCCTCGAGAACGACATGCGGCGCATCCTCGCCTATTCGATCGTCAATCAGGTTGGCTTCATGGTAACCGGCGCTGGCCTGGGCAGCGAGATGGCGATCAACGGCGCCGCAGCACATGCCTTCACGCACATCATCTACAAGGCGCTGCTGCTGATGTCTGCCGGTTCGGTCCTGTTCATGACCGGGAAGCGAAAATGCACCGATCTCGGCGGCCTCTTCCAGTCGATGCCGCTGACCTGCATCTGCGGGATTGTCGGCGCGCTCTCGATCTCGGCCTTCCCGCTGACCTCTGGCTTCGTAAGCAAGTCGATGATCTCTCAGGCTGCCGCCGACGAGCATCTTATGATCGTCTGGCTGGCGCTTGCTGCCGGTTCGGCCGGCGTGTTCCTCCATGCGGGCATCAAGTTCCCCTGGTTCGTCTTCTTCCAGAAGGATTCGGGCCTGCGCCCGCCCGACCCACCAATGAACATGCGCGTTGCAATGATTCTTTTCTCGGTTCTGTGCATCGGACTGGGTGTGCTGCCAGGGCCGCTTTACGCCATCCTACCTTACCCGGTCGACTTCGTCCCCTACACCGGCGCGCATGTGGTGGGGCAACTACAGCTCCTACTGTTCTCGGGGCTAGCCTTCTTCCTGCTGCTAAGATGGCTCCAGCGCACAGAAACCATCACGCTCGACACCGACTGGTTCTATCGCCGGCTCGGCAAGCTGCTGGGTCAGCGTGCGGTCGAGCAGACCACCAAATCCCGCGACGGCGTGGCGCTACTAGTGACTCGCCAGGTGGAGCGCTTCCTCCAAGGTCTCTACCGCCATCACGGTCCGAAGGGGATTCTCGCCCGTACCTGGCCCACCGGCAGCATGGCGATTTGGACCGCGGTGTTGTTGACTGCCTATTATTTGCTCTATCTGCTCGGCGTCTGAAACATGTTAATTTTCTTGTCTGCGGCCATAATGGCTTGCCCTGGCCGCCGCCGCTTATTACTTTTCGGTCACGGCAGGTCCGCCGTACGGCTGGCGGAGCGGACCTGCACATAAAAACAACTCGCCAGCGCTGGCTTTACTAGGGAGGATTACGCCAATGAACTGGATCAAGCTCCTCTCCACCGCGGGCGCTCTGGCGGCGGTTTCGTTCGCCGGCACCGCCCACGCGGAGGACGTCATCACCCTCGGCGCTGCCGTCTCGATTACGGGCAAGTACTCGACCAACGGCAAGAACACCAAGGATGGCTATGACTTGGCCGTCGAGCGCGTCAACTCGATGGGCGGCGTCAAGGTCGGCGACAAGACCTATAAGCTGGAGATCAAATACTACGACGACGAGTCGACCCCAGCGCGCGGCGCGCAGTTGGTCGAACGACTGATCAATCAGGACGGCGTCAAGCTGATGCTGGGGCCCTACTCCTCGGGACTCACCAAAGCGGTCGCGCCGGTGACCGAGAAATACAAGATCCCGCAAGTCGAGGCGAACGGCGCCGACCGTGGTCTCTTTACGGAGGGCTACAAGTATCTCTTCGCCGTGCTGTCGACCTCCGACTACTACCTCCGCGAGGCCGTCAATCTTGCCGCCGAACAGGCCAAGGCAGCCGGCAAGGACCCGGCTGACGTCAAGATCGCGATCGCCATCGAGAATGACCCCTTCAGCCAAGACGTGCGACTTGGTGTGATCGAGGATGCCAAGAAGCACGGCATGGATATTGTGATCGACGACAGGTTGCCGCCGGAGCTCAATGACATGACGGCGACGCTCACCAAGGTTAAGGCACTCAAGCCCGACCTATTGGTGGTCTCGGCCCACGCCAAGGGCCCGCCGCTTGCTCTCCGGCAGATGTCCGAGATGAAGGTCAATGTGCCGATGCTGGCTATGACCCACTGCGATTCCGCGGACATCATCGGCAAGTTCGAGAAGCTGTCTGAGTACGCCCTCTGCGCCACTCAATGGGACGCCTCCCTGTCCTACGAGGACAAGTGGTTCGGCAAGGCAAGCGACTTTGCCGAGGACTTCGAGAAAGCCTACGACTACTTCCCGCCCTATCAGGCGGCGGAGTCGGCGGCGGCTGTGCTGGTCTACGCGGACGCCCTCGAGCGGGCAGGCTCGCTCGATTCCGAAACGGTCCGCGATGCCCTGGCAGAAACCGACATGATGACCTTCTATGGCGCGGTCAAATTCGACGAAACCGGCAAGAACACCGCCAAGCCAATGGTGCTTTGGCAGGTTCAGGACGGGGCCTACAAGGTGGTTGCGCCCGCCAAGTACGCGGACAGCGAGCTGATCTACCCCATACCGACCTGGGACGAGCGCGGCGGCTCCTGATCGACAATCGACTGCAGACCCCGCCCTCGCGATGCCATATCGCGGGGGCGGGCGTTTCATTTCCACCGCTCGTTCGTGATCGCTCCAGATGGATAATCTGATCCTTCTGTTCCAGGCGCCACCGCTGGCGTTGCAGCTCGTCATCGACGGCATCCTGGTCGGCGCGATGTTCGCGCTCGCCGCCTATGGGATGGCGCTGGTCTGGGGCGTCATGAACATCATCAACATCGCCCAAGGCGAGTTCGTCATCCTGGGCGGGTTCGTCGCCTACTTCGTCGACGCGGCAGGCTTCTCGACGTTCCTCGGCATTCCGGTGGCGGCCGTCGCGCTGTTCGTGCTCGGCTATGTGCTCTATCGCCTAGTGATCTTTCGCCTTGTCGACCGCGACCTCTTCATCTCGATCCTGGCCACTTTCGGGCTGTCGATCCTGCTGCAGCAGCTGATGAACGAGCTGTTTGGCGCGGACGTCCGGATCGTGGACACCCATCTCGACAGCTGGTTCTTTGCCGACAACCTGATTACCGTGAGCCAGATCCGCGTCGTCGCCTTTATGCTCACGATCATCATCGCAGCTGTCCTGGTGCTCTTCATGCGCTATTCGCGCTTGGGGCAGGCAATCCGCGCCACCGCTCAGAACGCCCGCGCGGCGCGCATCCTCGGCATCGACACCGACCGCGTCTACGCCATGACC
>JBOHKJ010000537.1:0-4979 GCA_050728975.1 Kiloniellales bacterium
GTCCCAGGCCGCGCGAAAGCCATCTGCCGGAGCGCGCCCAGCGCCTGGTCGCTCCGCTCGCCGCCGCGGCGCCCGAGCCGGCATCGGCCGCACCCGCCTGGCCCGCGCGGCTGAAGCCCTGGGGCAGCCTGCGCCCGTCGCGCCTGCTGCCGCGCCCGGAGCCGGTCGAGGCGCTGGCGCTGCTGCCCGACCATCCGCCGGCCTCCTTCCGCTGGCGCCATCTCGCCCACCGGGTGGTGGCGGGCGAGGGGCCTGAGCGGATCGTCGGCGAGTGGTGGCGCGCCGGGCCCGCCGACAAATCGCCCGCCGATAAGGCACGCGACCCGGAGGCCTCCGACGACGAAACCGCGGCGGCGGAGCTTCCGCCGCTCGCCGCGCGCGACTACTTCCGCGTCGAGGACGAGGAGGGGCGGCGCTACTGGCTGTTCCGCAGCGCAGGGCGCTGGTTCCTGCACGGGCTCTTCGCCTGATGGCGCGCGAAGAGGAGCCCGCCTCGCCTCGCTACGCCGAGCTGGGGGCGACCAGCAACTACTCCTTCCTGCGCTCGGGCGCCCATCCCGAGGAGCTGGTCGAGCGCGCCGCCGCGCTGGGGCTGGCGGCGATCGGGATCGCCGACCGCAACTCGCTGGCCGGCGTGGTGCGCGCCCATGTCGCGGCGCGCAGCCTGGCGCGCGAGGGCGCCGCGATTCGCCTGCTGGTCGGTGCGCGCCTGACGCCGCTCGATGGGCCGGAGCTGCTCTGCTATCCGCGCGACCGCGCCGCCTACGGCCGCCTCTGCCGCCTGCTGACGCGCGGCAAGCGGCGCAGCGAAAAGGGCGACTGCCGCCTCACGCTCGCGGAGATTCTGGAGGCGCGCGAAGGGCAGTTGTTCCTTTTCGTGCCGCCGTATGCCTTTCCGGAAAGCCTGCCGGAGAGCGATTTCGCTGCGGCGCTGGCGCGCTTCGCTGCCGCCGCGCCCGGCGACACTTATCTTCTTGCTGCTGCGCTCTATCGCGGCGAGGAGGCGCGGCGTCTTCCGGCGCTGGCCGCGCTTGCCGGGCAGGCGGGCACGCCGCTGGTGGCCTGGAACGACGCCGCGCTCGCCGCTCCCGAGGCCAAGCCGCTGCTCGACGTCGTCACCTGCATTCGCGAGGGCGTGACGCTCGATCAGGCCGGCTTCCGCCTCGCCGCCAACGCCGAGCGGCATCTGAAGGCGCCGGCCGAGATGGCGCATCTCTTCCGGCGCTATCCGGAAGCGCTCGCCCGCACGCTGGAGGTTGCCGAGCGTTGCCGCTTCTCGCTCGACGAGCTGTCCTGCGAATACCCGAGCGAGAGCGGCTTCGACGGCACGCCGGCCCAGGAGCTGCTGGAGCGCGAGGCCTGGCGCGGCGCGGCGCGGCGCTATCCCGATGGCGTTCCGGACCGGGTCGTCGGCCTTATCGAGCACGAGCTGGCTTTGATCGCCGAGCTCCACTACGCGCGCTACTTCCTCACGGTCTACGACATCGTCTGCTTCGCCCGCGCGCGCGGCATTTTCTGCCAGGGCCGCGGCTCGGCGGCCAACTCCACCGTCTGCTACTGCCTCGGCATCACCGCGGTCGATCCGCGCCGCGCCGATCTGTTGTTCGAGCGCTTCGTCAGCGCGGCGCGCAACGAGCCGCCCGACATCGACGTCGACTTTGAGCACGAGCGGCGCGAGGAGGTGATCCAGTACATCTATCGGAAGTACGGCCGCGAGCGGGCGGGTCTCGCCGCCACCGTCATCTGCTACCGCAGCCGCAGCGCGCTGCGCGAGGTCGGCAAGGCGCTCGGGCTCTCGGCCGATTCCATTCAGGCGCTGTCGGGTGCGGTCTGGGGCTGGAGCAGCAAGGGACTGAAGCCCGAGCGGGTGCGCGAGGCCGGACTCGATCCCGAAGCGCGGCGGGTCGCGCTGACGCTCCAGCTTGCCCGCGCGCTGATCGGTTTTCCGCGCCATCTTTCCCAGCACGTCGGCGGCTTCGTCATCGCCGCCGGGGCCTTGGACGAGCTGGTGCCGATCGAGAACGCCGCCATGCCCGAGCGCACGGTGATCGAGTGGGACAAGGACGATCTCGACGCCCTCGACATCCACAAGGTCGACGTGCTGGGACTCGGCATGCTGACCTGCCTGCGCAAGGGCTTCGAGCTCCTGAAGCGCCATCGCGGTCTCGATCTCGACCTTGGTTCGGTCCCCGATGAAGACCCGGCGGTCTACGAGATGCTCGGCAAGGCCGATTCGCTCGGCGTCTTCCAGGTCGAGAGCCGGGCTCAGATGTCGATGTTGCCGCGCCTCGAGCCGAAGAGTTTCTACGATCTGGTGATCGAGGTCGCGATCGTTCGCCCCGGCCCGATCCAGGGCGACATGGTTCACCCTTATTTGCGCCGCCGCGAGGGGCGCGAGCCGGTCGACTATCCCTCCGAGGAGCTGCGCCAGGTGCTGGGCAAGACGCTCGGCGTGCCGCTGTTCCAGGAGCAGGCGATGAAGATCGCCATCGTCGCCGCCGGCTTCACGCCCGACGACGCCGACCGCCTGCGCCGTGCCATGGCGACCTTCCGCCACGCCGGCACCATCCACAGCTTCCGCGACAAGTTCATCGAAGGCATGGTGGCGCGCGGTTACGAGCGGACCTTCACCGAGCGCTGCTTTCGCCAGATCGAAGGCTTCGGCGACTATGGCTTTCCCGAGAGTCACGCCGCCAGCTTCGCGCTGCTGGCCTACGTCTCGGCCTGGCTCAAGTGTCATTATCCCGCGGTCTTCGCCGCCGCGCTTCTGAACAGCCAGCCGATGGGTTTCTATGCCCCGGCGCAGATAGTTCGCGACGCCCGCGAGCATGGGGTCGAGGTGCGTCCGCCCGACGTCAACCTGAGCGACTGGGACTGTACGCTGGAACCGCGGGCGGACGGCTCGCTCGCGCTGCGTCTCGGCCTGCGTCAGGCCAAGGGCCTGGGAGAGGCGCCGGCCCGTACGCTGGTCGCGGCGCGCGGCAGCGGCTATGCCGATCCGCTAGCGCTCTGGCGCCGGGCGGCAATTCCGGTCGCAACGCTCGAAGCGCTCGCCCGTGCCGATGCCTTCGCCTCGATGGGCCTGTCGCGGCGCGAGGCGCTCTGGGCGGTCAAAGGCCTGCCGGAGGCTTCGCTGCCGCTCTTCGCTGCGGCCGGGACCGAGGAGCGCGGCACCGATCCGGCGGTGAGCCTGCCGACCATGGCGCTGGGCGAGCAGGTGGTGGAGGATTATCTGAGCCTGCGACTCTCGCTCAAGGCCCATCCGCTCTCTTTCCTGCGCGAGGAGATGAACGCCCGCGAGGTGACGCCGACGGCGCGCTTGCCCTCTGTTGCCGACGGAAAGCCGATCCGCGTCGCCGGCCTGGTGCTGGTGCGCCAGCGCCCAGGCAGCGCCAGCGGCGTCATCTTCGCCACGCTCGAAGACGAAACCGGAGTCGCCAACGTCATCGTCTGGCCGTCGGTCTTCGAGCGCTGCCGCCGGGCGCTGCTCGGCGCCTCGCTGCTGCTGGCCGAGGGGCGGCTGCAGAAAGAAGGCCTGGTCATCCATTTGATCGCCGAGCGGCTGGTCGATCTCACCGGCCTGCTGCATCGCCTGCGGGACCTGGATCGCGACGTGCTGCCGGCGCCCGAGCGTCCGCTCGGAAAGCGGCCCGATCCGCTTCCGCAGACCCTGGTTCGTGCCGACGAGGTCAAGCGTCCGCCGCGCGACCTCGCCGCCGAAGCGGCCCGCCGCCCGCCGCTTTCGATCCGCTCGCGCGACTTCCATTAACCTGTTGGCTGCGCAGCCGGCGGCTTTCCGGCTACCGCGGCGGCTTAAGTCTTAAGAAATCTTTGCCGGGCAGACTTGGGCACGACGGGACCCCGCTTCCCCATCGCGAATCAAACTGCGACAGGGACATTCTCTGTGACTCGACAGGCGACAAGCGGCGAGATCGCAAGCCTCCCGGCCAGCGCACGGGCGCGACTCGCCGCCGAGACGTCGCTACGCTTTGCCCGTGGCCAGCTCGACGAATTGGAGCGCCAGCGCGCCGTCGAGCTGCTAGGCCAGCTTGCCGAAGACGTGGCGCTCGAAGTCCGCCTGGCGCTTGCCGCCTATCTCCATTCCTGTCCCTTCCTGCCGCAGCCGCTCGTCGCACGCCTCGCCAACGACGTGGTCGAGGTGGCGCTTCCGGTAATCCGTTTTTCCGATGCGTTGAGCGACGAAGACCTGCAGGCTATCGTCACGGCCGGCCAGCCCGCCAAGCAGCTGGCCATCGCCGACCGCAAGACGTTGTCGCCGGCAATCTCGACGGCGCTGATCGAGACCGACCGCGAGCAGGTCGTCAGCCGCGTTCTGGCGAACAAGGGCGCCGAGATTCCCGAAGCCGCCTATACGCGAGTGATCGACCGCTTCGGCGAGCGGCCGGACATGCAGCGCCTGTTGGTCGAGCGTCCGCGTCTGCCGCTGGCGATCGCGGAGCGCCTGATATCGATCGTTGCCGACGAATTCGGCCAGGTCCTGGTGGACCGCCACGAGCTGCCGCCGACCCTGGTGGAGGAGTGGATTCTCCAGGCGCGCGAGCGCATGGTGACGGACAAGCTGCTGGCGGAGGAGCGGCCGCACGAGGTCGAGACTTTGATCGAGGACCTGCAGGCGCGCGGGCGCTTGACTACGACGCTCGTTCTGCGCGCGCTCTGTTGCGGCGATCTGCATTTTTTCGAAGCCGCAATGGCGGCGCTTACGGGGATGTCGCTGCCGGCAGCACGCAATCTGATCTATCACAGCGGGCTGCAGGGTTTCCGCGACCTCTATGCCAAGTCCGGACTGCCGCCCAAGCTCGGATCGGCCTTCCGTGCGGTCGTCAATCTGGTGACCGAGCTCCGGCGCACCGCGCCGGACAAATGGCGCGCCGGCCTCGGCGCAAAGGTCGCCGACTGTCTGGTGCAGGAATACGGCAGCATCTCCCCCGGCCGGCTGGAGCGTGTTTTGGCCCAGATCG
>JBOHKJ010000538.1:0-15897 GCA_050728975.1 Kiloniellales bacterium
TCGATTGCAGTCACCGATACTGCCCTCATGCTTCGACAAGCTCATGCTTCGACAAGCTCATGCTTCGACAAGCTCATGCTTCGACAAGCTCAGCATGAGGGCTTCCACTTCGCTCCTCGTCCTGAGCTTGTCGAAGGATGAGGGGCGCAGCGCCCATTCGATCTGAACGGATAGCGCTCTAGGTGCTACGAGAAACCGGATCGCCTCCTAACCGCCCCATGCCCGCCCCTCCGCTCCCGCCCTCCGCGCTCGACGGCCCCGCCGCCTGGCTCGGGCCGGAGATGCTGCGCGATCCCGAGCACTGGCTGGTGACGCTGAGCCGCCGCGACATCGACGAGCTGGAGCGCTTCGCCGCCCCCTCTAGGAAGTCTTGGCGAAGACTCTGGGGTCGGCTGGCTAGTCGGCAAAACTAAGTGTGCCGCCGCCACCATGTCTTCTCCTCAAGATGCGGCCCTCACCCATCAAGCTCCGCCGCCACCGCCAGCAAGTCTACATCGAGAAGCGCCTCGCCGACTTTGGTCGGACGCACCGCCTGAGGCCATTCGCGCGCGAGGCGCGAGATATGGCGGCGGATCCAATCGGCCGCCCGCCGGGCGCCTTCCGGCTCGGCCCGAATTGCGTCTTTCAACTCCTGGGGAGCGAATTCGAGCGCGGCAGCGAAATCGAACACGTCGCGAGCGAGTGCCCTGGAAGCGCGGTAATGCAGCTTCTTGGCGATCACTTCCGCAACAGTCTCTAGCGGGACTCTATGTCCCTCGAAGTCCCATGGTGTCGTTCCCGGTGACGTCAGTATTCCGGATGCAATGAAGTCGAGCTCTCCTTCGTCACAGAGGAGCTTCAGGTAGTGACCGGGCTCGTGCCAGTTGTCGGCGATTCGGCGAACGACATCGTTCCTTTGGGGCGAGAGCAGACGGAGAGAGGTGGAATCGGAAAGGAAAATGTCTATGTCGAAGGAGATTCTGTGTTCGAGACGAATTGAAAGCGCCGTGCCTCCGCCCCACGACCAACGGGTTTCAGGTGGGAGCGTGTCCAGCGCGGAAAGCGCGATCCTGAGGAGCTCGGGCCAGCGCGTTTCCAGCAGCGAGTTGTTCATCGATCCATTCCGCCGTTTCGCCCTCTCCCTCAACGAAATCTGCGATTCGCTTCAGCGACGGCAAGGTTGCATCGCCTTCGACGACGAGGCTGTGGAGCTGCTCGAGCGGCAGCTCCTCGATCACGCCCACGAGGTGGGAGAAAGCACGTTGGGCGGTTGCCGAGGAACGGAATCGCGTCAGCAATCGGCGCAGCTCGTCGACCGTGACGTTCTCGCGACGCCCCGCATTGAGCTTACTTGCAACCAACGACAAGGTTCGCCCGCGAGTCCTGACACGCGACTCGAAGCGCACCTCCACATCGACCGCCGCCAGCAGGCGCTCGAGCGTATCCGCATTGAAGCGTCCGGTCCGGCGAATTCGCGACAGATTGCTCGGCGAAATCCCTGCTTTCACCGCGATATCGCTCGCCGACAAACCGCTCGCTTTGCCGCTGCCAATCAATTGCTCGATGAGTCGCGCCGAGAGCCGCATAGGGCCTCTCCATGATCTAAAAGCTATCATATCTGATAATACTTTAGAGCCTCGTTGTCAAGTGAGGCTTTTACATCTATATGATATTACAGTATTTTTTTGACCTTCCAGGGTCGTCAGCTCACTGCCATGCCGCCCATGCCACCCACTCCCCTCCCGCCCTCCGCGCTCGACGGCCCCGCCGCATGGCTGGGACCGGAGATGGCGCGCGATCCCGACCGCTGGCTGGTGACGCTCACGCAACGCGACATAGACGAGCTGGAGCGGGCGGCGCGCCACTACCTCTCGCTGGGGCGCGACGTTGGCGAGATCGCCGCCGCCGATTTTCCGCTGGAGGGCTTCGCCGACCACCTGAAGGCGCTCCGCGCCAAGCTGCTCCACGGCTGCGGGGTCGAGATGCTGCGCGGGCTGCCCATCGAAGGCTATAGCCAGGAATTCGCGGCCACCGTCTTCTGCGGCATCGGCGCCCATCTCGGCAGCGCCCGCTCCCAGAACGCCGAGGGGCACATCCTGGGGCACGTTCGCGACACCGGCGCCAGCTCGAAAGACCCGGCGACGCGCATCTACCGGACCGCCGAGCGCCAGAGCTTCCATACCGACAGCGCCGACGTGGTGGGCCTCCTGTGCCTGCGGCAGGCGAGAGAAGGCGGCCAGTCGCTGCTGGTGAGCGCGCTCTCGATCTTCAACCGCTTTCGCGAGACGCGGCCCGACCTGCTGGAGCGGCTGTTCGATCCCATCGCCACCGACCGGCGCGGGGAGATCCCCGAAGGCGCCAGGCCGTGGATGGAGATCCCGCCGCTGAGCTGGCACGCCGGGCAGCTCACCGTGTTCTACCAGCGCCAGTACATCGACAGCGCGCAGCGCTTCGCGGGCGCGCCGCGGCTCACCGCCGCCCACGTCGAGGCGCTCGACCTGTTCGACGCGCTGGCGAACGATCCCAGCCTCCACTTCGGAATGCAGCTAAAGCCCGGCGACATGCAGTTCGTCTACAACCACACCCAGCTTCACGACCGCACCGCCTTCGTCGACTGGCCCGAGCCGGCGCGGCGCCGGCACCTGTTGCGGCTGTGGCTGTCGCTCCCGGGCGACCGCCCGCTCCCCGACTGCTTCAAGGAGCGTTACGGCTCGATCGAGCCCGGCAAGCGCGGCGGGATCGTCACGCGCGAGACCAGGCTTCACGCGCCGCTGGACTGAAGCGATACCGGGCGCGGGAGCGGCCCGCGCGTTTCCGGAGGTTGCGTGGCGCCGAGGGGGCGCCGGCCGGGCGCCCCTCGCCGTGACCTGCTCAGCGCACCGGGAGCGAGGGCGCCTTCGCCCGCTCGGCCGGCAGGCGGCTTGCGTAGGGGCCGGAGTTGAACTGGAAAAGCGCCAGGACGGTGTCCACACGCTGTCCGTCGTCGGAGAGCGGCAGCAGAAGCCGATCGACCTCGTAGGCCGATCCGGTCAGGAGGTTGCCGAAGGGCTCCAGCGAGTGGCACGGGCGGCGCCTTTCGATGACTCCCTCGTAGTGCGGGATCACGGCCGGGTGTCTGTCGAAAAAGGCGACCTGGTCGAAGAATTGCCCGGTGCGGTTTGCGCCGGTGGCTTCGACGACATTCGCCCCCACCAGCCGGTAGCGATAGCGGCGCGGATCGCGCAGAACGTCGATCAGCATCAGATTGGGCAGGTAGCCGCGAGGAACCTGCAGCGGATCGATGTCCTTGCGCGCAGGCATCGGGCGGCCGCGGCACAGCGACAGCCAGTAGTCGTAGAAGCGAGCCAGCCCGGCGTCGCTCAAGCTTTGGCGGAAGTCCGGCATCGGAATTGGCGCCTTCGGCGCGGCTCGCGCCGCCTCGCGTTTGGGTGGTGGCTCGCAAGACTACATCGGCATCGTTAACGCCTTATTGTCGCATCGATCTGCGGTCGTCCGACTACAGCGACCGGAGGGTCGCCAAATAGGGTGCGAGGCGCCTAACGGTCGGATTCCACTGACACCATTCCGGGGCGGGCGGGCCGTCGCAGCCGTAATGGAACCCGCCGGACGGCCTCCTCGCTCACCCGAGCCTCAATCCCGTTTTCGCCGGGGCGTTTCCAAAGCCTTAACCATAAGTCCTGTATCACTGCGCCGGTCGTCGGGCGTCGACACCACCCCTTGGGACGAGCGCGTTGGTCTATCCGGCTGCCCCAAAGAGCTATCGCCTCACGCGCAATTTCGCGATCTGCGCGCTGATCGTGGTCGTGCTCGCGGCGGCGGCGCTGGCCCACGTCAACCGCTCCTTCGCGGTGTCGCAGCTCCAGCGCATGGCGGACGACAACAACGCCGCGCTGACCCAGGCCTTCGCCAACCGCATCTGGCCGCAGTACCGCGGCTTCATCCAAAGCGCCCATCGCTTCTCGGCGGACGAGATCCGCACCAATCCGCAAACCGCGTCGCTTGCCGGCGCGGTCGCCCAGATGATGGCCGGGACCCGGGTGCTGAAGGTCAAGTTCTACGATCTCCAGGGCCTGACGGTCTTCTCGACCGCGCCGGAGCAGATCGGCAGCGACTACAGCGCCAATCCGCGCTTCCTCGGCGCGCTGGCCGGACAGTCGGTCGCCGAGCTGGAGCTGCGCGAGAGCTTCGGCGCCATCGACGGCCCGCGCGAGAACGTCTGGGTGCTGTCGAGCTACATCCCGGTGCGCCCGGCGGGCGAAGGCAGCGGGATCGAAGGCGTCGCCGAGATCTACAGCGACGTGACCGACATCCACGCCTATGTCCGGCAGAACGAGCTGGCGCTGATCGCGGTGACGGGCCTCGCCTTCCTGCTGGCGTTCCTGCTGCTGCTGGGGTTCGTCTGCTACGCCGACCGGCAGATGCGGCGCTATCACCAGCGCGCGATCGAGCTGACCGCGAGCTACGCCCGCGCCGAGGCGGCGAACAAGTCGAAGACGACGTTCCTCACCAATATCGGCCACGAGCTGCGCACGCCGCTGAATGCGATCATCGGCTTCTCCGAGATGATCTCGGAGGCGATCTACGGGCCGGTCGGAAACGAGAAGTATCGCGAGTTCGCCAAGGACATCCGATCCTCGGGCCAGCACCTGCTGGAGATCATCAACGACGTGCTGGACCTGGTGAACGCCGAGTCGGGCACGGCGCCGGTCGCCAGCGCCCCGGTCGACGTGGCGGCGATCCTGCGCGAGGTGGCGAAGCTGCTTTCCGGCCAAGCCGCGCAGGCGCAGGTCCGGCTGACGACCGAGATCGCGCCCGAAGCGGCGCGCATCGAAAGCGACGGCGCCAAGATTCGCCAGATCCTGCTCAACCTGACCGCCAACGCCATCGACTTCACGCCGCCCGGGGGACGCGTGACCCTGACGCTCGGCAAGGGAGAGCGGCCCGGAGCGATCGCGCTCGGCGTTTCCGACACCGGCATCGGCATCGCGCCCGGGGACCTGCCCAAGGCGCTGGCTCCCTTCAGCCAGATCGACGATTCGCTGGCCCGCAAGCGCGACGGCGTGGGCCTCGGCCTCACGCTGTCGAACAAGTTCGCCGAGCTGCTGGGCGGCAGCCTGGAGCTCGAGAGCCATCCCGGCCGCGGGACCCGGGTCACCGTCGTCCTGCCGGACCGCGCGGCGGCCCAAGCCTCCTCGAAAGCGCGCTCGGCGGCCTAGTCGCGGCCGGTTCAGCTTCCCGCCGCCGCAACCCGCTGCACGCGCACCTGCGCCAGGCCCTGGGCGAGGAAGCCAAGCTGACGGGCGGCAGCCCGCGAGACGTCGATGATCCGATCCCCTACGAAGGGCCCGCGGTCGTTGATCCTGAGCACCAGCGAGCGGCCGTTATCCAGGTTGGTCACCCGCACCAGCGTGCCGAACGGCAAGGTCGGATGGGCGGCGGTCGCGGCATTCATGTCGAAGCGCTCGCCGCTGGCGGTGCGCCGGCCGTGATGATAGCTGCCGTACCAGGAGGCGATACCCTCCTCCACATAGCCCGGCCCAGGGGTCGAGGCGCAGGCCGCCAGCAGGATCGCCGACACGAGCGCGATCCAGGTGATTGGTCGGCCATGCGGCGCCGTTCGCGGCAGGCCGGGACCGGCCAGCGTCACCCGCCCAGCTTCCAGGAGCCGTCCGGCTCGCGGCAGGCGGTGCCGTAAGCGTTCTGGGTCTTGCCGTCGATCACCGCAGTCGTCCGATACTCGCGGCAGTAGCGGCCGTCGGACTGCTGGACGGTCTGGGTCGGCACCACTTGGTACTGCGCGCCGGTCCCAGCATTGTTCCAGCGAACCTGCTGGCCGTCCGGCGTGTGCTCGAGCGCCTGGCCGATACAGTTCTGGTCGACCTCGTCCATGCTGCGCCCGATGCTGCCGCCCACCAGGAAGCCGAGCAGCGTGCCGCCGGCAACGGCTGCGAGCTGGCCCTTGCCGCTGCCGACCTGCGAGCCCGCCAGCCCGCCGGCGGCGGCGCCCAGCAGGCTGCCGAGCAGCTCGCGATTGCAGCGCCCCAGGTCGAGATCGAAGGGTGGAACGTAGGCAGACGTCGCGCCCTGCTTGGCACGATAGCCGTGCGCGGGAGCCCAGGGCGGCGGACCGCCGGCATGACCGTGGTGGCCCTTGCCACCTTGTTTCTTCCAGGAGTCCGCATCGACCGGGCCCGCGGCAAGCGCGAGCGGAACGGCCAGCAGCACAGCAAGACAGATCGATCTCTTCAGCATGGTCCCAAACCCCCGCTTTTGGCGTCGCCGACTTCGTCATCGTCGGACGAGTGTCCAGCCGGATCAAATTCCTCAGGTGGCCGCGCATGGCCAGCGCCCCGGCCGTCCCCAGCGATGCTACGCGGGAATGGACTGAAGTATTCTTAAGGCCCGCCGAGTCCCGCGCGTCCCTCGCCCGCAAGGCGGAACAAAGTTCCGCCTTCGCCAGTCGCATGGCAAGGAGCGACCTGTCGTCGCGCCCGAAGCGAAGGAATATGTCGCCATGGAGAACAAGGACGTCTATCTGAAAAAGGCCCAGGCACAACTCGATCAACTCGGCGCCGAGGTCGACAAGCTGAAGGCAAAGGCCGACAGCGCCAAGCCCGACGCGCGCGCCAGCTATCAGGAGCATCTCAAGACGCTGCACGAGAAGCAGGACGCCGCCAAGATGCGCCTGCGTCAGCTGAAGGATGCCGGCGACGAGAACTTCGAAGACATGAAGGCCAACGCCGACCGCGCCGCCCAGGAGTTCGGGAGCTCGCTGCAGGAAGCGCGCGGCCGCTTCAACTGAGCGTAACGTCGCCGCCGTCCCGGAGGTGGCCGGTCCACAAGGCCGGCCATCCCCCGGGGATGTTCCCGCGCCGCGCCGTCCGTGCGTCCTTCGGCCGCCGGGATGGAACAAAAGCCGGCCTTCGTCAGTCGCTTGGGGGAGAAGCGACTGGTCGTCGTCTGCCAAGCGAAGGAAAAGGGCAACATGGATTACAAGGACGCCTACCTGGAACGGACCCAGGCCCAGCTCGAACAACTCGGCGCCGAGGTCGAAAGACTGAGGGCCCAAGCGGAAGGCGCCAAGGCCGAGGCGCGTTTCACCTACCGCGAGCATCTCAAGACGCTGCGCGAGAAGCAGGAAGCCGCCACGACGCGCCTGCGCCAGTTGAAGAACGCCGGTGACGAAACCTTCGAGGACATGAGAATCGGCGCCGACCGCGCCGCCCAGGAGTTCCACAGCTCGCTCGAGGAAGCGCGTAGCCGCTTCAGCTAAGCGAACCCACCCACGCCCTGGAGGATGCCGGCCTAAATGGCCGGCTCGCGGGGGGCGCCGAGCCCAAAGAGCATGGGCTGGGCGCCCCCGCTGCTTTGCGCACGCGCAGCCGAGGAACCTGCGAGGAAGCGCGCCGCCGAGGAGTTGGCAAGGCTGCCCAAAGATGCCACCTTGGCGCCGAAATAACCGCCGTCCCCCAAGGGGCGGACAAAAAAAGTGCCAGGGTGGCGGACGGAGCCGGATGGCAGAGGACCCTATCCTCGAGACCGAAGGGCTGACCAAGCAGTTCAAGGGCTTTACTGCCGTCAGCAAGGTTTCGCTGCGGGTCAGACGCAATTCAATACACGCGCTGATCGGCCCCAACGGCGCCGGCAAGACGACCGTCTTCAACCTGATCACCAAGTTCCTCGAGCCGACCGAGGGGCGGATCCGCTATCGCGGCAAGGACATCACCTCCACCAAGCCGGCGGAAATCGCCCGCCAGGGCATGGTGCGCTCGTTCCAGATCTCGGCGGTCTTCCCGCATCTGACGGTACTGGAAAACGTGCGCATCGCGCTGCAGCGGCCGACCGGTCTCTCGTTCCACTTCTGGAAGCCCACCGCGGCGCTCGACCGGCTCGAGGATCGCGCCCGCGAGCTGCTCGCCGCGGTCGGCCTGGAGGACGCCAGCGAAAAGCTCGCGGTGGAGCTACCCTATGGCCGCAAGCGGGCGCTGGAGATCGCCACCACGCTGGCGCTCGATCCCGAGGTGATGCTGCTCGACGAGCCGATGGCCGGCATGGGGCACGAGGACATCGGGCGCGTCTCCGACCTGATCAGGCGGGTGGCGAAGGACCGGACCGTGCTGATGGTCGAGCACAACCTCGACGTTGTGGCCGACCTCTCGGACACCATCACGGTGCTGCAGCGCGGCGAGATCCTTGCGGAAGGCGACTACGGCGAAGTCTCGAACAACGCCGAGGTGCGCCAGGCCTACATGGGGACCGCCCATGCTTGAGACGGCCGCAAGTCCGCGCGCGGAGAGCGCCGCGCGTGCGCTGCTGGAGGTGGCCGATCTCCACGCCTTCTACGGCGAATCGCACATCCTGCACGGTGTCACCTTCCACGTCGGCGAGGGCGAGGTGGTGAGCCTGCTCGGCCGCAACGGCGCCGGCAAGACGACGACGCTCAAGTCGATCATGGGCATGGTGGACACGCGGCGCGGCACCATCGACTTCGAAGGCAGCGCGCTGATCCGCCTCACCTCGGACCGGATCGCCCGGCGCGGCATCGCCTATTGCCCCGAGGAGCGCGGAATCTTCGCCAGCCTCGATGTCGAGGAGAACCTACTGCTGCCGCCCAAGGTGCGCGATGGCGGCATGACGGTCGCGGAGTGCTTCCAGCTGTTCCCGAATCTGAAAGAGCGCTTGCGCAGCTCTGGCACGCGGCTGTCCGGCGGCGAGCAGCAGATGCTGGCGATCGGCCGCATCCTGCGCACCGGCGCCCGACTGCTATTGCTCGACGAGCCGACCGAGGGCCTGGCGCCGATCATCGTCCAGCAGATCGGCCAGGTGATACGCGACCTGAAGGCCCGCGGCTTCACCGTGCTGCTGGTGGAGCAGAACTTCCACTTTGCCGCCACCGCGGCGGACCGCCACTACGTGCTCGAGCACGGACGCGTTGTCGACGAGATCGCCAACGACGCGATCGAGGCCAACACCGACAAGCTCCACGACTATCTCGGAGTCTGACGACTCAACAATGCAAGCAGGAGAGACGAAATGAGACAGGGAAAAGTAGCGCTCTTTGCCACCGTCTTCGCCTTGGCCGCCGGCGCGGCCCAGGCGGAGATCTCGGGAGACGTGATCAAGCTCGGCGTGATGAACGACCAGTCGGGAATCTACGCCGACCTCGCCGGCCAGGGCTCGGTCGAGGCGGCGAAGATGGCGGTCGAGGACTTCGGCGGCACGGTCAAAGGCAAGAAGATCGAGATTCTCTCCGCCGACCACCAGAACAAGCCCGACATCGGCTCCAACATCGTGCGGCAGTGGATCGACGTCGAGGGCGTGGACGCGGTGGTCGACGTTCCGACCTCGTCGGTCGCGCTGGCGGTGCAGAAGGTGACGGCGGAGAAGGACACCGCGTTCCTGATCAGCGGGGCGGCCTCCACCCGCCTCACCAACGAGGACTGCGCGCCGACCGCGGTGCACTACGCTTACGACACCTATTCGCTCGCGGTAGGCACCGGCAAGGCGATGGTCGAGGAAGGCGGCGATACCTGGTTCTTCATCACCGCCGACTACGCCTTCGGCCACTCGCTGGAGCAGGACACCTCCAACGTCGTCGAGGCCAACGGCGGCAAGGTGCTGGGCGCGGTCCGCCATCCCCTGGGAACGTCGGATTTCTCGTCCTACCTGCTGCAGGCCCAGGGCTCGGGCGCCAAGGTGATCGGGCTGGCCAACGCCGGCGGCGACACCACGAACTCGATCAAGCAGGCCAACGAGTTCGGCATCGTGCAGGGCGGCCAGCAGCTCGCCGCGCTGCTGATGTTCCTCACCGACGTCAACGCGCTCGGCCTCGAGGTGTCGCAGGGCCTGATGCTGACCACCGGATTCTACTGGGACATGAACGACGAAACCCGTGCCTTCGCGGACCGCTTTGCCGAGCGCATGAACGGCCAGCGGCCGACCATGGTCCAGGCCGGCGTCTACTCCGTGGTCACGCACTACCTCAAGGCCGTGGAGGCGATCGGAGACGACGGCGGCGAGGCCGCGGTCGACCAGATGAAGACGATGCCGATCCACGACTTCTTCGCCGAGAACGGCACGATTCGCGCGGACGGCCGCATGGTCCACGACATGTACCTAGCGCAGGTCAAGACCCCCGAGGAATCGAAGGCTCCCTGGGACTACCTGAAGATCCTGCGCACGATCCCCGGCGACCAGGCTTACCAGTCGCTCGAGGCGAGCAGGTGCCCGCTGCTGAAGTAGCGCCGGCCTGAGGCCTGCCCCTGCCCGGAAGCGATTGCCCGGGCAGGGGCGCCCGGCAGAGGGAAATCGATGCTGGAGATCCTGGGCGTCCCGGCGCCGCTGCTGTTCGGGCAGCTGCTGCTGGGGCTCATCAACGGCTCCTTCTACGCGCTGCTGAGCCTCGGGCTGGCGGTGATCTTCGGCATGCTCAACGTCATCAACTTCGCCCACGGCGCGCTCTACATGACCGGCGCCTTCGTCGCCTGGCTGCTGCTCGAGAAGCTCGGCATCGGCTATTGGCCGGCGCTGATCCTGGCGCCGCTCGCCGTCGGCCTGCTCGGCGTCGCCCTGGAGCGGACGCTGCTGGCGCGCCTCTACAAGCTCGACCATCTCTACGGGCTGCTGCTGACCTTCGGCCTGGCGCTGGTCATCGAGGGCCTGTTCCGCAACGCCTACGGCGTCTCCGGCGAGCCCTATCCGATCCCGGCCGCGCTGTCCGGCGGCTACAACCTCGGCTTCATGTTTCTGCCCACCTACCGTAGCTGGGTGGTTCTGGTGTCGGTCGTGGTCTGCTTCGGCACCTGGTTCCTGGTCGAGCGCACGCGCTTCGGGGCCTATCTGCGCGCCGCAGTGGAGAACCGCGAGCTGGTGCGCGCCTTCGGCATCGACGTGCCGCTGCTGATGACGCTGGCCTTCGGCTTCGCGGTCGCGCTCGCCGGCTTCGCCGGTGTGCTGGCGGCGCCGATCTATCAGGTCAATCCGCTGATGGGCCAGCATCTGATCATCGTGGTGTTCGCCATCGTGGTGATCGGTGGCCTCGGCTCGATCATGGGATCGATCGTCACCGGGCTCGGCGTCGGGATCATCGAGGGCCTGACCAAGACCTTCTATCCCGAGGCCTCGGCGGTGGTCGTGTTCGTGATCATGGCGATCGTGCTGGCGCTACGCCCGCACGGCCTGTTCGGCAGGCCGCGGACATGAGCGGCACGACTCTCGCGCGCCAGGCCGGGCGCACCAACGGCACCCTGGTGCGGCGAATCGCGCTGGCGCTGGGGGTGCTGCTCCTGCTCGCGGCGCCTTTCATCGGCCTCTATCCCGTCTTCGTCATGAAGCTGCTGTGCTTCGCCCTCTTCGCCTGCGCCTTCAACCTGATGCTGGGCTATGTGGGGTTGCTGTCGTTCGGCCACGCCGCCTTCTTCGGCATGGCGGCCTACGTAACCGCGCACGGCGTCACGGTCTGGAGCCTGCCGCCGGAGCTCGCCATCCTCGCCGGCACGCTGGCCGCCGGCCTCCTCTCCTTGCCGATCGGAACGCTCGCCATCCGCCGTCAGGGCATCTACTTCGCCATGATCACGCTCGCGCTGGCGCAGATGGTCTATTTCTTCTGCCTGCAGGCGCCCTTCACCCACGGCGAGGACGGCATCCAGGGCGTCGATCGCGGCGTCCTCCTCGGGTTCATCGACCTCTCGCAGACCCTCAACATGTACTACTTCGTGGTCGGGATATTCCTGCTCGGGTTCCTGATCGTCTACCGCGCCGTCAACTCGCCGTTCGGGCAGGTGCTGAAGGCGATCCGCGAGAACGAGAGCCGGGTGATCTCGCTCGGTTATCGGGTCGACCACTTCAAGATCACGGCCTTCGCGCTGTCGGCGACGCTCTCGGGGCTCGCCGGCTCGACCAAGGCCATCGTGTTCCAGGCCGCCACCCTGACCGACGTTCACTGGCACATGTCCGGCGAGGTGGTGCTGATGACGCTGCTGGGCGGCATGGGGACGCTCGTCGGCCCGGTGGTCGGCGCGGCGATCGTGGTGGCGCTGCAGAACTACCTCGCCACCGTCGGCTCCTGGGTCACGGTCATCACGGGAGCGATCTTCGTGGTCTGCGTGCTGACCTTCCGGCGCGGCTTGGTCGGCGAGCTCAACCGCCTCCTGGACCGGCTCAGCGCAGGCCGCTGAGCGCGCCGCCTCCAGACGCTAAAGCTTCGCCGTCGCCTGCTTCAGCCAGGCAGCCTCGGCGCCTTCCAGGCTCGGCAGGTGCGTCTCGCGCACCCGCTCATGGTAGGCGTCGAGCCAGGCGCGCTCCTCGTCGGTGAGCAGCGAGACGTCGATCAGGCGGCGATCGATGGGCGCGAGCGTCAGGGTCTCGAAGGCCAGCATCGGCCGCTCGCCGTCGCCATCGCCCGGGCTGCCGTTCGCGCTCCCCTGCCCGCTTCCATTCGCCGACGAGCTCTCGACAACCGCGACCAGATTCTCGATGCGAATGCCGTAGGCTCCGTCGCGATAGTAGCCGGGCTCGTTGGAGACGATCATCCCCGGCTCGAGCGCGGTGCGGTTCGGCAGCTTGGAGATGCGCTGCGGGCCCTCGTGGACACTGAGATAACTGCCGACGCCGTGGCCGGTGCCGTGATCGTAGTCGAGCCCGGCCTGCCAGAGGTGCATGCGCGCCAGCGCATCGAGCTGGCTGCCGGTGGTGCCGCGCGGAAAGCGCTGCCTGGCGAGCGCGATGTGGCCCTTCAGGACCAGGGTGAAATGGCGGCGCATCTCCGGCGTGGGGGGGCCGACCGCCACCGTGCGGGTGATGTCGGTGGTGCCGTCGGGATACTGGCCCCCGGAATCGACCAGGTAGATCTCGCCCTTCGCCAGATGGCGGTTGCTCTCTTCCGAGACCCGGTAGTGCGGCAGCGCGGCGTTGGGACCGGCGCCGGAAATGGTGTCGAAGGAGAGATCGCGCAGTGTCTTGTCCTGCTTGCGGAAGCCCAGCAGCTTCTCCGCCACCGCCAATTCGGACAGGCCCTCGTTGCGGCCGGCCTCCAGCGCCTCCACCTCCTCGTCGAGCCAGGCGAGGAAGCGCGAGACCGCGAGCCCGTCGCGGCGGTGCGCGGCGCGCGCGCCTTCCAGCTCGATCTCGTTCTTCCTGGCCTTGGGAAGCTGACAGGGGTCGGCGCCGGTGACGATCTCGGCGCCGGCCTTGCGCAGGCGCTCGAAGATCCAGGCCGCCGCCCAGTCGGGATCGAGCAGCACCGAGAGCTTGCCCTGCCCGAGCGCGTCGAGGGTCGGGCCCAGCTCCTGCGGCGGCGCCACCATCACCTCGGGATCGAGATGACGGGCGAGCGCCGGCTTGACCTTGTCCGGATCGACCAGCCAGGTGACGCGGCCGTCGGCGGCCAGGACCGCGAAGGACAGCACGAAGGGCGTGCGCGGCACATCGCCACCGCGCAGGTTGAGCAGCCAGCAGATCGAATCCGACAGCGTCAGCACGGTGGCGTCGGCGCCGCCGCGCCTCAGTGCCGCGGCGATCTCGGCGCGCTTCTCGGCCGAGGATCGTCCGGCGAACGCGATGTCGTGGGCGACAGCGGGCGCCTTGGGCGCCGCCGGACGGTCGCTCCAGACCGCATCGAGCGGATTACCCTCGGTGGCGACCAGGCTGGCGCCGGCCCTGGCGAGCGCGCCTTCCAGGTGCTTCTTCTGGCTTTCGGTATGGAGCCAGGGGTCGTAGCCGAGCTTCTGACCGGCCGCGAGGTTGGCGGCCAGCCAGTCGGCCGGCGGCTCCTCGATCAGGTGGCGGAGCTCGAAGGCCTCGGCGTCGACCTGCTGGCGGGCCTGGATGGTATAGCGGCCATCGACGAAGACAGCGGCCTTGTCGGCCAGCACGGTGGCGGTGCCGGCCGAGCCGGTGAAGCCGGTGATCCAGGCCAAGCGCTCGGCCGAGGCCGGCAGGTACTCGCCCTGGTGCTCGTCGGCATGAGGGACGATGAAGCCGTCGAGGCCGCGACGCTTCAGCTCGGCGCGGAGCGCCGTCAGCCGCCGTCCCAGCTCCGCATTGCGCGCCGCCTTGCCGCCCATGGAGGTGCTTCCTCTTGCCTTGGCTCTTTTGCGTCTTGGCCGAAAGCTATGACCGCGCCGCTCCCCGGGCAAGGGCTGCGCCGCGCGCATGGCAAAACCGCCCTTTCGAGGCTCCGGTCGCGGTGAGGAAATCCCACAATTCCAGTCAATAGTCCGCAGAAACGGGCAAAAAGCCTTGCCAATCAGCCCCTTGTGCGGCGCCAAATCCTTAGCGCCCCTGTTCCTTAACTATTTGTTACTCATGCGACTTATGCATTGCTGCAGTGCGAAATACCCCGCTGAACGCAGGGCTGATCGATCCTATCTTTCAAGGACTACGAGGTACCGAGAGCGCCGGCACGGCCGAGTCCCCCAGGGGCCGCCACTGCCGACCGGACCGGGGGGATGGGCCGCCCGGCTTTAGGACCCGAGACTTAGGAGTTGACGACCATGACCCGTTTCACCGAGACCGAGTTGAGCGCGGCCCGCGACGCCGCTCGCCGGACCGGCCTTTCCATCTTCGACCGCGACACGCTGGTGCTCGACGCCAAGCGCCAGCAGGGCGAGGCCGTGCGCCGCATGGCCGCCGCCGCCGCCGGCTGGATTTCCGGGGTCACTGGCGTCGACAAGCTGGCCGGCGCCGTCAAGCGCCGCTGGTCGCGCCGCCGCACGATCGCGGCCTTGGAGAGCCTGGACGAGCGGATGCTGTCCGACATCGGCCTCAGCCGCGGCAACATCGAGGCGGTGGCAAGCGGCCTCGCCGGCCTGCCGGCCCCGCAGCCGCTGTGGCAGCGGGCGCTCGGCGCCTTCGTCGAAAGCCGCCGGCGCGCCGCCACGGTGCGCCAGCTGCGCGCGCTGTCGGACACCGTCCTGCGCGACCTCGGCCTGGAGCGCGGCAGCATCGAAAGCGCGGTCGACGCGGCGATCGCCCAGGGTGGCTATCGCGCCAAGACCCGGTCGGTCCCGATGGGCGACTTCTTCGACCAGGTGGCAGCCTCGCTCGGCCTGCTGCCGATCGGCCGCCGCAGCGTCGCGACCGCGAGCCGCGTAGCCGATGCCAGGATCTCGACCGGGACCGCGATCGCCACGCCGGTCAGCACCCCGCTGCCGCGCGCGGCCAACCGCAACCAGATCGCGACGGAGGCTCGGGCGGCCGGCTAACCCCGCTTCCCGAATCCCTGTCACTGCCGGGACGGCGGCTCGCAAGAGTCGCCGTTCTCGTTTGCGCCCGCTGGCGCGCCTCCGAAGGCCGTCTCAAGATCAGCGTCGACCATTCGCCGAAACGCAGCGTCCCGACCAGCGCCAAGCCGGCGGCACGGTAGCGCGCCACCAGAGAGCGCTCCTGCCGGCGCAGCAGGCCGGCGAGGATCACGCTGCCACCGGGTGCCGCGCAACGTGCCAGATCGCGCGCCATGGCGAGCAGCGGCCCGGCCAGGATGTTGGCGAGAATCAAATCGTAAGGCGCGGCGCGGCGCACCGCCGTCGGCTTGAGCCCGTCGCCGTAGAGCACGCGGATTTGCGCCGCGAGCCCGTTGGCGCGCAGGTTCTCCCGCGCCACCAGCACCGAGCCCGGATCGTTGTCGACCGCCAGCACCGCGCAGGGCCAGAGCTTCGCCGCCGCCATCGCCAGCACCGCCGTGCCGCATCCGAGGTCGAGGACCCGGCGATGCGCTCGCTTCTTGGCGAGCAGCGTCAGCGCGGTGAGGCAGCCGGCGGTCGAGCCGTGGCGCCCGGTGCCGAAGGCCATCGCCGCCTCGACGCGCAGCGCCAAGCAGCCCGCCGGCAACGCCGCGCTGTTATGAGCGCCGTAGAGATGGAAGCGGCCGATGCGCTCGGCCGGCAGCGCGGCCTGGCTTTCCGCGACCCAGTCGCGCGC
>JBOHKJ010000539.1:0-5786 GCA_050728975.1 Kiloniellales bacterium
CGCATCGCCCGCGCCGCCGCACATTTCCTGCAGCGCAACCCGGCGCTGGCGATGCTCGACCAGCGCTTCGACGCCGTCCTCCTGGCGCCCGGCGCGCTGCCGCGTCATCTGGTCGACGCTTGGCGCCTGGGCGGCCGAGGCAGTATGTAGGCGCGACGCTCCGCTGCCTGGCCCCCGAGTCGGCGCCGAAGTGACACCCGCACCACGACGGAAGACGCCATGCCTCATCAGCCGCCGAATATTCTCATCGCTCTCGTCCTCGCCGCCGCGCTCGGCGGCTGTTCCGCCACCGGTGTCGCGGTCGGCGCGGGTGCAACGGTCGGTGTGGCCGCTGCCCAGGAGCGCGGGCTTCAGGGCGGTTTCAAGGACGCCCAGACCGCGATCGAGGTCAATCGGCTGCTGTTGGAAGAAAGCACCGATCTCTTCGGTCAGGTCGGCGTCGACGTGGTCGAGGGGCGGGTGCTGTTGACCGGCTCGGTACGCGCTCCGGAATCGCGTGTCACCGCGGTCAGACTCGCCTGGCAAGCGCCGGGTGTGCGCGAGGTGATCAACGAGATCCAGGTGACCGACACCTCGAGTCTCGGCAACTATGCCCGCGACACCTGGATCTCGACCCAGCTCAAGAGCCGGCTGCTGCTCGACGGCGAGATTTCCTCGATCAACTACAACGTCGAAACGGTCAATCAGGTGGTCTACATCCTGGGACTCGGCCAGGACCAAACGGAAATCCAGCGTGTCATCAGCCACGCGAAGGACATCCCGCATGTCAGCCGGGTGGTGAGCTACGCGCTGGCCAAAGACGATCCGGCACGCCGCTCGTGAGCGAGCCGGGCCGCCGCCAGAGCGCCGTTCCGCGCGCCGAGATCGAGCAGCGCCTCGCCGAGGTCGGGCGACTGGATGACGCGGCCATCGACCTTGCCGAGACCGCCCTGGTGCTGGCGGCGCTCGATCGTCCGCGCATCGGCCTCTCGCGTTACAGCCATCACCTCTCGCTCCTCGCCCGCGACACCGCCGATGTCGGCGGCAAGGCCGGCGCGGCCCAATCGCTCGCCGCCCGCATCGCCACGCTCGCCGAGGTGATCGCCGGGCGCTACAGCTACGAGGGCGATCGTCTCACCTACGACGACCTGCAGAACGCCAATCTGATGCGGGTGATCGACCGTCGCAAAGGCCTGCCGGTCGCGCTCGGCATTCTGTTTCTTCACGCCGCGCACGCTCAGGGCTGGGAAGCCGAGGGGCTCGACTTCCCCGGCCATTTCCTGGTGCGCCTGACGCTCGACGGCACGCGGGCAATCCTCGATCCCTTCGAGGGCGGCGTGGAGCGCAATCCGGCCGAGTTGCGCCAGCTGGTCAAGGCGGTGATCGGCGCCGAGGCCGAGCCGCAGCCGCGCCACTTCGCGCCGCTCGGCAGCCGCGGTGTGCTGCTTCGCCTGCAGAACAACATCAAGCTGCGTCTGGTTCAGGAAGAGCGCTCGGCCGATGCCCTCGCCGTGGTCGAGACCATGCTGCGCTTCGCGCCGGGCGAGGTCCCGCTGTGGCGCGAGGCCGGCATTCTCCAGGCCCACCTGGGCAAGCTGAAAGCTGCGCGCGGCTCGTTGGAGCGCTATCTGGAAGCCAGCGGCGCGCGCGAGGGGCGATCCGAGATCCTGACCCTGCTGCAACAGGTCAAGAGCCGCCTCAATTGAGCGTCCTTGCCGACCCCCTGCCGATGGCCGTTATAGTCCTGGGCGCCGGTGCAACCGCCGCAAGGAGAGGAGCCAGGTAGCCGGATGTCGCTTGCCGTCGCGATCCAGATGGACCCGATCGAGCCGATCAACATCGATGCCGACAGCAGCTTCGTGCTGGCGCTCGAAGCGCAGAAGCGCGGTCACCTGCTCTATCACTATCTGCCGCAGCAGCTATCGCTACGCGACGGCCGGGTAACGGCGCGAGCGCGGCCGCTCAAGGTCCAGCGGGTCAAGGGCGACCATTTCGGCCTCGGAGCGCCGGAGCGACTCGATCTTGCCGGTGTCGACGTGGTCCTGATGCGCCAGGACCCGCCTTTCGACATGTCCTACATTACCGCCACCCACATCCTGCAGCACATTCATCCGCGGACTCTGGTGGTGAACGATCCGGTCGAAGTGCGCAACGCGCCCGAGAAGCTCTTCGTCACCCACTTCGCCGATATCATGCCGACGACGCTGATCACCAGCGACCGCGAGTCGGTTCTGGCGTTCCGCAAGGAGTATGGCGACATCGTTATCAAGCCGCTGTTCGGCAACGGCGGCAGCGGAGTGTTCCACATCGGCCCCGAGGACGAGAACCTCGCCGCGCTGCTCGAGCTCTTCACGCAGCTCTATCGCGAGCCGATCATCGTCCAGCGCTATCTGCCGGAGGTGCGTCAGGGCGACAAGCGCATCATCCTGGTCGATGGCGTGGCGCGCGGCGCGATCAACCGAGTGCCGGCGGCGGGCGAAGCGCGCGCCAATATGCATGTCGGTGCGCGCGTCGAGAAAGCGAAGCTGACGGCGCGCGACCGGGAGATCTGCGAGGCCATCGGCCCGACGCTGAAGGAGCGCGGCCTGATCTTCGTCGGCATCGACGTCATCGGCGACTATCTCACCGAGATCAACGTGACCTCGCCGACCGGCCTGCAGGAGATCGACCGCTTCGACGGCGTTTCGCTGGAAGCGGAGATCTGGGACGCCATCGAAGAGCGCCGCAGCGCCGACGGTAGCCAAGCGGGTCCCGAATAGCGGAAAGCCCGGCCGCTCGTCGCCGCAAGGCACACAAGGCGCGGCACCGACAAGCGACGCCATCGCAACGGCCAAGCAATACGAAGACGGTCGAGGAACAGGAGGAGAGTGGCCAGGTGACCGACCGGGATAGACGGCGGTTCACGGCGAGCGGACAGATCGAGGCAAGAGAAGCCACCAAGACCTTCGGCAGCGGCGCCGATGCGACGACCGCGCTCGACCGCGTTTCGCTCGAGATCGAATCCAACGAGTTCTTCACCCTTTTAGGGCCTTCCGGCTGCGGCAAGACGACCTTGCTGCGCCTCATTGCCGGCTTCGAGCAGCCGACCAGCGGCGAAATTCTACTCGATGGCCAGTCGCTTGCGGGCTTGCCGCCCTATCGGCGCCCGGTCAATACGGTCTTTCAGTCCTACGCGCTCTTCCCGCACATGACGGTTGCCGAGAACGTCGCCTTCGGCCTCGAGATGCAGAAACGCGGCAAAGCCGAGGCGGAGCGCCGCGTCGCCGAGATGCTGGAGCTGGTGAAGCTCGTCGCCTTCGCGCGCCGGCGCCCGCAACAGCTCTCCGGCGGCCAGCAGCAACGCGTGGCGCTGGCCCGTGCGCTCGCCAATCGGCCGAAGGTGTTGCTGCTCGACGAGCCGCTGTCGGCGCTCGACCTGAAGCTTCGCAAGGAAATGCAGATCGAGCTGAAGCGCCTGCAGACCGAGACCGGCATCACCTTTGTCTTCGTCACCCACGATCAGGAAGAAGCGCTCACCATGTCGGACCGAGTCGCAGTCATGAGCGAGGGGCGCGTACTACAGGTCGGCACGCCCTCGGAGATCTACGAGCACCCGACGCGCCGCTTCGTTGCCGATTTCATCGGCGAAACCAACTTTCTCTCGGCGACGCTGGTCGGACGTGCGAACGGCCGGGGGCGCTTCCGCCTTGCGGGTGGCGCTGAGATACTGGCGGGCGGCGACGGTGGCCACGCCGAGGGCGAGCAGGTGACGTTGGCGGTGCGGCCCGAGCGGGCGCGGCTTGCCGACGCTGGGAGCCGCGCAAACGGCAACGCCCGCCTCAGCGCGGTGGTCGAGACGCTGGTCTACTTCGGCACCGACACCACCTGCCACCTGAAGCTCGCCGACGGCAGCGCCTTCAAACTGCGCCTTCAGAATCGCGACGGCATGACGCTGCCGTGCAGTGTCGGCGAGCGAATCGCGGTCGAGCTGGCGCCCGAAGCGATCCAGGTGCTGGTCGACTGATGGCGGACCGGCCCCGCCTGTCGGCCCCTGCGCGCCGGCCCCTCCTGGTCGCTCCGGCGGTCTCGATTATCGGTGTCTTCATGCTGATCCCGCTGGTGCTGATGGCCTATGTCTCCTTCCTGGAGCGCGGGCAGTATGGCGGCGTGGTGTGGGGCGACTTCACTGCCCAAGCCTATGTAGATGTCCTATTCGAAGAAGCGCTCGACGGCAGCTTCGGCTTCAACGCCTCCTATATCCAGATCTTCGCCCGCTCCTTCTGGCTTTCCTTCTCGACCATGGTAATCGCGCTCGCGGTCGGATTCCCGACCGCGCTCTATATGACGCTTCAGCCGAAGCGATATCGCAATCTGCTGATCTTCCTGGTGACCATCCCGTTCTGGACCAATCTGCTGGTCCGCAACTACGCCTGGATTCTTCTGCTGCGCGATACCGGATTGATCAACGAAACGCTAATCTCTCTGGACGTCATTTCCGAGCCGATCACGCTGCTCTACACCGACCTCTCGATCGCGATTGGCCTCACCTATTCCTTCCTTCCCTTCATGGTGCTGCCGATTTACGCCAGCCTGGAGAAGATCGACTTCCGCCTGGTCGAGGCCGCCTACGATCTTTACGCGACGCGCTGGGAGGTTTTGCGGCGCGTGATCGTGCCGCTGTCGATACCCGGCATCGTTTCCGGCTGCATCCTGGTCTTCGTGCCCTGCCTCGGCTCCTACGTGACTCCTGTGCTGCTCGGCGGCGGCAAGTCCTTGATGATCGGCAACCTGATCGCGCTGCAGTTCGGCTCTGCCCGCAACTGGCCGTTCGGGGCCGCGCTCGCCTTCGTGCTGCTGTCGCTGGTGCTGCTCACCATGACGATCTATCTGATGCGCCAGCGGCGACGTGAGGGAGCCGCGACATGACCGCCCAGACCCGGCGCGCAAGCGCTGCAACGGCCAGGGCGACGCGCGAGGATCGCGCCTTCCGCATCCGTCATTTCCCTGGATTGACGCCAGCGGCGATGATCTTCTTCGCGTACCTCTATGTGCCGATCGCCATCCTCTTCGTGCTGTCGTTCAACGAGAACTCGACGGTCACCGTCTGGACCGGCTTTACGCTCGACTGGTACGACGTGGTGCTGAGCAATCCCGACATCCTGCGCGCGGCGCAGAATTCGCTTGTCATCGCAAGCTCGGCTGCGATCTCCGCGACGGTGGTCGCGGTCGCCGCCGCGATCGCCATGACCCACAGCCGCTTCCGCGGTCAGGACGCGATCAACGGCGTGATCGCCTTGCCGCTGATCGTGCCGGAGATCGTGACCGCCGTAGCAACCTTGCTGTTCTTCGCCTCGGTAGGGATCGGGCTCGGCCACTTCACGGTGATCCTGGCCCACACGGTCTTCTGTATCCCCTTTGCCTACTTGCCGATCCGGGCGCGGCTTGCCGATATGGACCCAGCTCTGGCCGAGGCGGCAGCCGACCTTTACGCCGATCCCTGGGCGGCGTTCCGCCGCGTCACCCTGCCGCTTCTCTGGCCCGGCGTTCTCTCTGGCCTGGTGCTGGCCTTTATCATCTCGCTCGACGACTTCGTCATCACCTTCTTCGTCGCCGGCGCCGGCGCCACGACGCTGCCGGTCTATATCTACGGAATGGTAAGAATAGGCATCACTCCCGAAGTCAACGCGGTCTCGACGCTAATGATTGCGGTGTCAGTCGGCTTCGTCACATTGTCATTCTTCCTGTCTCGGCAAAGACAATGATGGTTAATTATTGGTAAGAATTTACTTTTCTCGGGCACAAGACACTGTTATCCTGGAGCAATTCAA
>JBOHKJ010000540.1:0-1748 GCA_050728975.1 Kiloniellales bacterium
CAAGTGTCCGCCGGTGCCGCCGGCGGCGAGCAGCGTCAGCTCGCCCTCCGCCAGCAGGCGCCCCCGGGAGGCGGGGCTTCCGGAGATCGCGCGCGCCGGGCTCATGTCACCTCGCCGCGTCCGACCCGCTTGCGGGTAAGCGCCAGCAGCATCCCCATGCCGAGCGCCAAGGCCATCAGCGAGGAGCCGCCGTAGGAGATGAAGGGCAGCGTCATGCCCTTGGTCGGCATGAGGCGGAGCGCGGTCGCCATGTTGATGATCGCCTGCAGGCCGAACTGGGCGATGAGACCGGTGCCGGCCAGCAGCGCGAACAGGCTGTCGTCGCTCAAGAGGCGGGCGAAGCCGCGCAGCACCACGAAGGCGAACAGCGCCACGATGAAGAGGCAGGCGACGAGACCCAGCTCTTCGCCGGCCACCGCGAAGATGAAATCCGAATGGCTGTCGGGCAGCAGCGATTTCACCGTGCCCTCGCCGGGTCCGCGCCCCCACAGGCCGCCGTTCATGAAGGCCTCGATCGAGCGCTCGACCTGGTAGTGGTCGCCGGCGGCGGGATCGAGGAAGCGGTCGACCCGCGATGCGACGTGGGGCAGCAGGAAGTAGGAGGAGACCAGCACGCCGATGCCCGCCGCGGCGAGCCCGATCACCAGCGGCATCGACAGCCCGGCGAGGAACAGCTGCAGGCCCCAGACCGCGCCGATCACGAAGCTCTGGCCGAGGTCCGGCTGGGCGATCACCAGGCCGGCCACCGCTGCGAACAGCAGGCTCGCCAGCAGGCCGCCGGGAAAGCGCGGATCGAGCTTGCCGCTGGCGAACAGCCAGGCGGCGGTGACGGTGAGGCAGGGCTTGGCGAACTCGGAGGGCTGAATCGACAGCCCGCCGAGCTGGATCCAGCGGGTGGCACCCTTGATCTCCACGCCGATCGCCAGCGTCGCCGCCAGCAGCAGGATCGAGCCGGCGAGCCCGACCACCGCGAGGCGCCGCACCCAGCGCGGATCGAGCAGCGAGACCGCGAGCATCAGCACCAGCGCGACCGGCACCAGCATCAGCTGGCGCTGCGCCAGCTGGAAGCCGTCGAGGCCGATGCGCCCGCCTGCCGCCGGCGAGGCCGCCATCATCAGCACCACGCCGAGACCGATCAGCAGCGTCAGCGCCAGCAGGGTCCAGCGGTCGACGGTCCACCACCAGCAGCCGACGATAGAGGTGTCGCTGCGCGGCAGGCCGATCATGCGCTGCCCTCCAGCCCTTCGCGCTCGCCCGGCAGCGCCTCGACCAGCGCGCCGAAGGCCGCGCCGCGCGCCTCGAAGTCGGGGAACTGGTCGAAGGAGGCGCAGGCCGGCGCCAGCAGGACCACCGCCTTGCCACTGTTGTCCTGTCGCGCGGCCGCGCTCGCCGCCTCGAACGCGGTGGCGAGGTCGCCGCAGCGCCGCACCTTGACGTGCGGCTGCAATGTCCTGGCGAAGTCCGCTTCGGCCTCGCCGATCAGGAAGGCCTCGGCGATGCGCGGATAGAAGGGCTCGAGACCCTGGAGGCCGCCTTCCTTCCCCCGTCCGCCGGCGATCCAGTAGATGTGCTCGTAGCAGGCCAGCGCCTTGGCCGCGGCGTCGGCGTTGGTGGCCTTGGAATCGTTGACGTAGGAGACGCCGTCGATGACGGCGAGGAGGCGCTGGCGATGCGGCAGGCCGGGGAAGCTGCGGAACCCGGCCATCACGGTTGCCGGCGCCACGCCGAGCGCGCGGCAGGCGGCGTAG
>JBOHKJ010000541.1:0-5908 GCA_050728975.1 Kiloniellales bacterium
GAGTCAGACCTTGATGGCCCCGTTCCTCGCGCATCAAATGTTGAGGAATGACGCCGATAGCGGCACCGCCGGCAGCCAGCGCGCCGTCGGCCAGCGCCCCCATGAGTCCGACCCGCCCGCCGCCGAACACGATCGCGATGCCGCGCTCCGCGCAGCGGCGCCCGAGCGCCAGCGCCAGCGCCAGATGGCTTTCGGCGACCTGGCTCGAAGAGCCGCAGTAGACGCAGAGCGAAGCGATTGAAGCCAAGGGCGTTGGGGTCTCGTTCGGCTGTCGGCGAAACTGCAGGAGCAGCGACCCAGGTGCTTCCCGATGCCGCCGCTCGCTCAAGGCTTTAGCCCAACGGCCCGGAGATGGCCACCCCAGGGCCCGTGGCTGAAGGCGGTGCCGGACGCTTGCGAGCCGCTCCGAATGCCCCGAGACTGCCCGAGGTTGGGAATAGCGGCCGCCGGGGCGGTGTTTAGACGAGGGAGCGCGCCGAGGCGCGCTTGGCCTGTTTATGTCGAGATTGAACGAAGCAAGAAGGGGATTGGCTCATGAGGATCGGAATTGTCACGGCGGTGGCCGCCGCCACGCTGTCGCTGGCCGCCATCGCGCTGGTCGCTCAGCCCTGGCAGGTGGCGAGCGCTCAGGGCGACCTAGTCGAGGCGGTGAAGACGCGCCAGAAGGCGATGAAGGGCAACAGCGCGATCGCCAAGGAGCTTGGAGCGTTCTTCAAGGAAGGCAAGGGCACCGCAGAGGAAATGGCGGACAAGGCGCATCAGCTGGTCGAGGTCGCCAAGGTCATTCCATCCGTCTTCCCCGAAGGCACCAGCCTCGAGCAGCAGTTGGAGGGGATCGAGGAAAACCGGGCCAAGCCGGAGATATGGCAGAACTGGTCGGAGTTCGAAGCGGCGGCGGCCAAGCTCGGTACCGAGGCTGCGAAGCTCGAAGAGCTGCTGGAGGCCGGCGACAAGGAGGCCGCGGCGGCGCAGTTCGCGGTGGTCGGCAAACAAGGCTGCGGCGGCTGCCATCAGACTTTCCGCGCTCCGGAGGCCTAAGAGCGGCGGTGCAGCCCGGAGGCGACCGGCTGCGCGTTCCGCGCTCGATGATGGGGCGCGGCGCGCGGCTGGCGCTGCTGCTTCTCTGGCTTCTCGTTCTCTGGCTACCCGGGGGAGCCGGCGCCCAAACGCCCGCTGCCCAAACGCCCGCTGCCCAAACGCCCGGGTCGACGCCGGTCGAGCGCGGCGCTTATCTTTTTCGCGCCGGCGGGTGCTACAGCTGTCACACCGACGCCAAGGGCGGTGGCGCACCATTGTCCGGCGGGCGGGCGCTCGCAACACCCTTCGGCACCTTCTACAGCCCCAATATCACGCCCGATCCGGAGCATGGCATCGGCGGCTGGTCGATCGACGACGTAGTGCGCGCGCTGAAGGAAGGTGTGGCGCCTGACGGCAGCCACTACTTTCCGGTCTTTCCCTTCACCTCCTATGCCGGCATGATCGAGGAGGACGCCCGCGATATCGCAGCCTATCTGCTGGCCCAGCCACCGGTCGCCCAGGCCGACAAGCCCCACGAGATCGCCTTTCCCTTCAACCAGCGCTGGCTGCAGAGCGGCTGGAAGCTGCTGTTCTTCGACGACACCACTTTCGTGCCCGATCCTGCCGAAAGCACAGCCTGGAACCGCGGCGCCTACCTGGTGCGCCACCTCGGCCATTGCGGGGAATGTCATACTCCGCGCAACGCGCTGGGCGCTCGCATTGCCTCGCGCGGGCTTGCCGGCAACCCTGCTGGCCCTGATGGCGACAAGGTGCCGAACATTACGCCCGGGCCCGACGGAATCGGCGGCTGGAGCGACGACGAGATCGTCGAGCTGCTGGATAGCGGCTTCGATCCGGATTTTGACGTAGTCGGCGGCCTCATGGGCACGGTGGTGAGCGAAAGCACCAGTCATCTGACCGAGTCGGACCGCCGGGCTATCGCCGTCTATCTGAAATCGCTGCCACCCTTGCCGGGCCCGGACTAGCAGACCCCTTACACTGCCTGGGGATGCCCGGACGGGGATCTTGCGGTCGTTGCACCACCCCCGGGGGCATACTAGGCTGCCGCAGCGCCCGGCAGTGGCCGGGACTCCGCGATCCTGGGGCAGGACATCGGCGGTGAATCGCATCGCGCAGCTGGCAGTTCTGGCGATTATTGCGGTGGCTGTCGCCTTCAGCCTCTACTGGTGGCTATGGCGAGGCGAAACTTCGCAGGTGGCCGAGGCTCCTGTACCGGGTGCGTCTGCGTCGGGGGAGCGCGCGCCGCCGCCTGCCGCGCCGGCCCAGTCGAGCGAGGTGACGTCGAGCGAGGTGACGTCGAGTGAGCCGACGTCGAGTGAGCCGACGTCAGGCCTGCCGACGGCCAGCGGACTGACCTCCGGTCAATCGGCCCCGGCCAGCCAGTCGAACCGGAGCGGCGCTTCGTCCGATGGCGCCGAAATGGCCTCGCAGGCGCCTCAGGTGATCGCTCGCCAGACGCCCGAAGCACCGCTCGAATTTCTAACTCCCAGCTTCGACGTCGTGCGGGTCGAGAAGAGTGGCGAAGCGGTAGTTGCGGGGCGCGCCGAACCGCGCAGCGAGGTCACGCTCTACGACAATGGCAAGGCGATTGCCTCTACCACCGCCGACAGCAAGGGCGAATGGGTGCTGGTTCCCGAGCAACCCCTGGCGCCTGGCAATCACGAGCTCGGTGTGACGGCGCGTGGCGCCGATGGGCGCAGCGCGCAATCCTCGGACGTGGTGATCGTCTTCGTGCCGCGGCCGCCGGCCGTGGCAGCAGCGGATCCCCCGCAGCCCGCGGCGCCACCGGCCGAGGCCACGGCCAAGTCTCAAACCCTGGCGGCTGTGAAGCCAGTTGCGCCGGAGCGCGCGCCGCCCCCCTCTCCGGAGGGCCAGGCCCCGAACGCTACGGCGGCTCCCGAAACCCAGGCTCCGGTTGTCGCGACGCCGGGCACGCCAGCGCCGCAGCCGCAGCCTGCCAGCAGCGCGCCCGCTCCTGCCGACGTGGTCGACACCGCGAAATCGAACCGGGGGCAGGTGGCGGTCACCACTCCCGAAAGCGGTGCCGATGGGCCGCTGGTGATCATCGCGCCGCGCGAGGGCGGTCCGGCACGAGTACTGCAGCAGCCGGCGACGAGCGAGGAGGGAATCGTCGCTGGGCAACTGGCGCTGGAAAGTATTGACTACGAGCGCGACGGGCGGGCCAGCGTGGGCGGTCGCGCCGCTCCCGGCAATCGGGTGCGAATCTATCTCGACAATCAGCTGGCGGGAGAAGCCGGGAGCAACCCGCAGGGGCGCTGGAGCGCGACACTCGACGTGGCGATCGAGCCAGGCTTGCACCAGCTGCGGGTCGACGAGCTCGGCCGCGACGGCGAAGTAGTCGCGCGGATCGAGGCGCCATTCTCGCGCGCTGAGGTTGTAGCCGACCTGCCGCGCGACCGCACTGTGATCGTTCAATGGGGCAACAGCCTGTGGCGCATCGCCCGGCGCACCTACGGCGACGGGATGCAGTACCACACCATCTTCCAGGCCAACGCCAATCAAATTCGCGACCCGGATTTGATCTATCCGGGGCAGGTCTTCAGCTTACCCGAAAAGAACTGAGCTTTGCCGCGGTTGGGAGCGGCGGTGCGCCGTCAGGCGGCATTTCCCTCGGCGTCTGTTGAAGACACCGGCGCTTGCGGCCGCCTGGACTCGACGGTCATCTGGGCTGCGAGGATGTCGAGGATCGGCATGAAATCGAGCAGCAGCGCGGTGATGGTCGCCACGACGGCAGCCGGGGTGCAGGGCGTGGGCGGCTCGGCCGAGGCTTCGAGCCGCAGGCTCTGATCGTCGCCGAAATAGAGGCGCCCGCGCGGCTGCTCGCCCGCTACGGTGACGATGCTACGGATCGCACGGCGCGCTTTCGACGATTCGACCGAGTAGGGCAGGTTGCCCAGTGCGGCATGGAGCGTGACCTTACCGCCTCCCTCGGTGGTCACCTCGACATCGATGAAGATGCCGCGAAAGTCGAAGGAGAAGACGAGCGGCGTGCCGGCCTCGCGCCGGCGCAGCGTGCCGTCCGCGGTCAGCTCGAAAGCGCCGACTTCAAGCGGACGCCCCTCCGAAACCAGGGATTCCACGGCCTCGAGCAGCGAGTTGCGGGAGGCGGATGCCTCTTTGGCGGGCTCTGGCTGGGTCATGGAATCACCGCTCGGAACGCTCTCGGCGGCTTGCCGAGCCGCAGGCCCAAAGGGTGCCCCAATGTCGTTAAGGTCCTCTTAATCCCTGGCGGTCCAGCTTCGCGTCCGGACACGGCGCGCCCTTGGCAAGGGCCGATCCGGAGGGCAAAGTGCCTGCCTTTCTGGCGAAAGAGGAGCGACGGCAGTGCTGGAAGACGTGCTCGCACCTGTGCATCGCGCCGGCTGGCCCTTCATCGGTGGCTGCATCGCAGCTGCTCTGGTCTTCGCCTTCTTTGCCGAGCCGCTCGCCTGGCTGGCGCTTTTCGCGGCGGCTTTCTGCGCCTATTTCTTCCGCGATCCGCGCCGCGTCGTGCCGCAGCGCCCGGGGCTGGTAGTCAGCCCCGGGGACGGCAAAGTGAAGGCGGTGGAGCCTGCAGCGCCGCCGCCCGAGCTCGAGATGGGCAACGATCTGCTGATCCGCGTCTCGATTTTCCTCAGCGTCCTCGACGTGCATATCAACCGCATTCCAATCGACGGCGCCGTCACTGGCTTAGTCTATCGGCCTGGCAAATTCTTCAATGCGGCGCTCGACAAGGCTTCGAGCGACAACGAGCGCCAGGCGATCCGCCTCAAGACGCCCGACGGTCGGGAGCTTGCGCTGGTCCAGATTGCCGGCCTTGTCGCCCGGCGGATCCTATGCCATCTCTCAGTTGGGCAGGCGGTCCGGGCCGGCGAGCGCTTTGGCCTGATTCGCTTCGGTAGCCGGGTCGATCTCTACCTGCCGGACGGCGTGGCGCCATTGGTGGCGCCGGGCCAGTACATGATTGGCGGCGAGACTGTGATCGCCGACTTGACCTCCGGAGAGCTGGCGCGGGGCGGCGAAGTACGCTGACCGCCCGATTCGAACAACGGACACCGGAGCACGGTCGGCGATGAGGGTACCGAGATGAGCGACGCACGACGTCGGCGACTGCCCGGGTTTTCGATCAATCGCCTCATTCCCAACGCGTTGACGCTGCTCGCGCTGTCGGCGGGGCTGACGGCAATTCGGCTCGCCATGAACGACAGTTGGGAGCTGGCGGTTGCGTTGATCTTCGGAGCGGCGATTCTCGACGGCCTCGACGGCCGCATCGCGCGCATGATGGGCGCCAGTAGCGAGTTCGGCGCACAGCTCGATTCGCTTTCGGACGTAGTCAGCTTCGGGGTTGCGCCCGCGCTCATTCTCTATCTCTGGGCGCTGGAAAGCGGTGGCGGCCCGGCCTGGGCTTTCACGGCTGTCTATGTTCTGTGCTGCGCGCTGCGGCTCGCCCGATTCAATGTCTCGCTCGGCGACGATCCGCCATCGCCGGAAACGACGCGCTTCTTCGTCGGCGTACCGGCGCCGGCTGCGGCCGGACTGGTGCTGCTGCCGATGGTCTTTACCTTCCAGTTCGGCTGGTCGTTCCTGTCCGCGCCGATCGTCGTCATCTTGTCGCTTGCGCTGGTCGCTGCCCTGATGGTGAGCCGAGTGCCGACCTACTCCATGAAGCGGGTGAAGGTCCCCCAGCGGTCGGTCGGGCTGGTGCTGCTCTGCGTGGGCGCCTTCGTGGCGCTTCTGGTGAGCAGCCCCTGGCTCACGATTAGCCTTGCGGGAGTGGCCTATATTGCCAGCATACCGATCGCCTTTAAGGCCAAGAAGCGGATGGATCGCGCTCTGGTCGCCGAGCTCGAAACGAAGCCCGGTCAATCGC
>JBOHKJ010000542.1:0-7588 GCA_050728975.1 Kiloniellales bacterium
AACAACCCCAGGCCATAACCCAAAAGGCCATAACCCAAAGCCGCCCCAGCAAAGAAACCGCCCGCGGCTACCCAAGCCCGCCGCCCGCGAATCCCTTCCAATTTTTCCAACTTGTCAAACAACAGGCCGAGGCACGGCGCCTGCGCACCCCACCCCGCGCCGCAGCGGTTGAACCGCCATCCTTTTGAAGGGCGACGATTATAGCGGCGGCAGGCAACGCCCGCAACGCCTCGCGGCGGCTGCGTGCGCTCTTTCCGGTTCTCGGAAACGCCAGCCGGAAGGCCCCGTAAAGCGGCCATAACTGCCAGCGCCGGATTTATATAGGGGAGTGCTGCCGCGCTGTCCAGCACTGCACCACGCCAGCCTGGGGATAATATCGGCAGCGATCTCGAGCCGAGTGCACTGCGGCGAATGCACTGCGGGCGGAGACCCGCACGGTGCCATCTTCCGGAGCGGCGCTGTTGCGCGCGGCGCAACCCATTGGCACGAAGCACCGGACCACAGAATCGCCACATTTTGGTTCTGGAAAGGTAACGCCCGCAAGGCCATCGGCGCCCGGGACAAGACAATCATAATTGGCAGGAGGTGGAGCATGCTTCGCGCCGTCGTTACTTTAGTTGCCCTCTTGGTGGCCGGCATGGCGACGTTGCCGGCGCTCGCTCAGGGGGCAGGCAAGGCCAGTTTCACCGGCCTCTGGGTGGCGACCGACTATCCGGCGCAGAGCATCGGCGCCGACAAGTCCGTCGACCTCCCGATCACGGTTCACAACGCCGGCTTGCCGCCGCAGGTCGTCCAGCTGACGCTGACCGAGGCGGCCGACGGCTGGGCTCCGGTGCTGCTGGGAGACGGCCGGCCAGTGAAATCGGTTTTCGTCGGGCCGGACTCCGACGCGCAGGTGACCCTGCGGCTGACGCCTTCGAAGGATACCGAGACCGGAACCTACGACTTCCTTCTGGCGGCGAAGAGCAGCGCGGACAGCTTCGAGCTTCCGATCCATATCGCGGTCGGCGAGGTGATCCCGGCCGACCTGGTCCTGGAGACCGAGCTGCCGGCCCTGCGCGGAACGCCGACCTCGAAATTCGACTACCAGATGACCCTTCGCAACCCGAGCGGCACCGACGTGACCGCAGTCCTCGAAGCCGAGGCGCCTCCCGGCTTCCAGGTTTCCTTCAAGGAGCGCTACGGCTCGCAGGAGCTGACGAGCCTGCCCGTCAAGGCCGGCGATTCCCGCGACCTGTCGGTGAACGTCGATCCGCCGCCAAGGATCGAGGCCGGCGACTATCAGGTGGCGGTGCATGCGATCGCTCCGAAATCGAACGCCTCGCAGGTGCTCAAGATGGAGCTCACGGGGCGGCCGGAGCTGAAGCTCACCGGTCTGGGCGAGCGCCTGAGCGGCGATGCGCGCGCCGGAGAGGAGACCAGCATCGACCTGGTCCTGTCGAACCAGGGCAGCGCGCCCGCGCGAGCGATCGAGCTCGGGTCCTTCGAGCCGTCCGGCTGGAAGATCGCCTTCGTGCCCAACGCCGTCGACCTCCTGGCGCCCGGCGCCGAGCAGAAGATCGAGGCGCTGATAACGCCATCCTCCGAAGCCATCGCCGGCGACTATCAGGTAACGCTGCGCGCGAACGGCGATGGCGCCTCGCAATCGACCGACTATCGCGTCACCGTACGCACCTCGACGCTGTGGGGCGTCGCCGGCATCCTGGTCATCGCCGCGGCACTCGGCGTGCTGACTCTAGCCATCGTTCGCTACGGGAGGCGGTGATGGCGCCCGTCAACGAGGGCCCAATCATCGAGGCAAAGGGCCTGACGAAGCGCTACGGCCCGACAATTGCGGTCGACCGCCTCGATCTCACCGTCGAGGCCGGCGAGGTCTTCGGCCTGCTCGGCCCCAACGGATCGGGCAAGACCACCACCATCCTGATGGTGATGGGACTGACCGATGTGACGGCAGGCCAGGTGCGCGTACGCGATCTCGACCCGGCCCGGGCGCCGCTCGCGGTGAAGCGGGCCATCGGCTACATGCCGGACTCGGTCGGATTCTACGACGATCTCACTGCGCGTCAGAACCTGCGCTACACCGGCCGTCTTGCCGGCCTGCGCGGACAGGAGCTGGAGCAGCGGATCGTCGCGGCGCTCGACAAGGTGACGCTGACCGGCGTCGCCGATCGCCGGCTGGCCGCATTCTCCCATGGCATGCGGCAGCGCCTGGGCTTGGCCGATGCGCTGCTGAAGCAGCCGAGCCTCGTCATCCTCGACGAGCCGACCAACAGGATGGATCCGCACGCCACCCAGAAATTCCTGGCGCTCATCCAGGTCCTGAAGCGCGACGGGATCACTGTCCTGCTGTCTTCGCACCTGCTCGATCGGGTTCAAGCCGTCTGCGACCGGGTCGCGCTCTTTCACCGCGGGCGTATCGCGCTCCTCGGCTCGGTCACCGAGCTGGCGTTAGAGGTGCTCGGAACCGGACACCGAATCCTGGTGGAGGCCGACGGCATCCGGCTCGAAGCCGCGCTGAGAGGCATCGCCGGGGTCCATAGTGTCCATCGCGAGGAGGAAACCCGTTTCGAGCTGGAAGCGGAATCCGACCTGCGGCCCGAGGTGGCGGCGGCGATCGCCGGCGCCGGCGGCCGCCTGTTCAGCCTCGGAATAAGGCAGCCGAGCCTGGAAGAGGTCTACAACCGCTATTTCGAGCGGGCCAAGGAGGAGGTGCCAGATGCGGCGTGAAGGCTCTCCCTGGACCGGTCTTTGGACGGTCACCGCGAAAGAGACCGCCGATCACCTGACCAGCATGCGCATGCGGCTGCTGGAAATCCTGATCGTGCTCGCCGCAGCGGGTGCCGTCTACGCGGCAACCCAGGACATACGCAACTCGGTCGGCGAAGATCCCTTCCTGTTTCTGACGCTGTTCACCACGGGACGGGAGCCGCTGCCGTCGTTCACCGCGTTTCTGGCGTTTCTGGTGCCGCTCGCCGCGATTGCGCTCGGTTTCGATGCTATCAACAGCGAGCATTCCAAGCGGACGCTGAGCCGGGTGCTCGCCCAGCCGATCTATCGGGATGCGCTGATCTTCGGCAAGTTCCTCGCCGGACTGGCCACGCTGGGCGTCATCCTGCTGGTGTTGTGGCTGCTGGTGATCGGACTGGGCCTGATCGTGCTCGGCCTGCCGCCCAGCGGCGAGGAGGTGGCACGCGGCTTTCTGTTCCTGCTGAGCACGCTTGCCTACGGCGGAGTCTGGCTGGCGCTCGCGCTGCTGTTCTCGGTGCTGTTCCGGCAGCCGGCGACCTCGGCACTGGCTGCGCTGGCGGTCTGGCTGGTGCTGACCGTCTTCTGGCCGATGGTAGCGGAGCTGGCGGCGGAAGCCTTCAGCGGCGACCCCAATCCCTTCGTCGCCGCGGCGGAACAGGTCCGCATCCAGCAGGGTGTCGCGCGGCTCTCGCCCAACACGCTGTTCGGCGAAGCGGTGCTGGCGCTCCTCAATCCCTCGACGCGGGCCCTGGGACCGGTGCTGTTCTCGCAGCTTCAGGGCGCGATCCTGGGAACTCCCTTGCCGCTCGCCGAGAGCATTCTGCTGGTGTGGCCGCACCTGACCGGCCTGGTGGCCGCCATGGTGCTGCTCTTCACCATCACCTACGTCTGCTTCCAGCGCCAGGAGATCCGGGCTTAGGACAGGTCCACGATCTACACCAGTCCGAGCTGGCGCAGCTCGGCCAGCATCTTGGGTGGCATCTCGGCGAGATCGCCGGCGTCGCGCGCGAGGTCCGCAGGAGCGTCCTTGGGCAGGAGATAGCGCCAGCCCTGGAACGCGCGATAGGGCGTCGGTAGCACCGGGACGACCTTGGAATCCAGCATCAGGTGCGTGTCTGGCCGCCCCGCCCGATCGGCCACCCGCTCGATTGCCGTGAGGCGCTGGCGGGCGCGAATCATGCCGCGGATCACCCAGTAGATCGAGCCGCCCGCCAACAGCTCCTCGGCGCGTTTCGGGAGCATCCGCGTGCGATGCCACAGCTTGCCGGTCTTGGCGAGGCGCGCGCGCTGCCAGCGGCGCAGGTCGGCGACATCGTCGGTCCCGACCGACAGTTTTATAAGATGGAGCGTCGGCTGCGCACCCGGACGCGCAACGACGATCGCGTTGGAGGCGCGTTCGCTGCGGGCCGTGTTACGCGTTTTCGCCGCCGCCTTGGCCTTGCGAGCGCGCGCTCGTTTGGGAGACTTCGACGCACCTTTGGCGGGCTTTCGCGCGCGCTTGGGCGCGTTGGCGGCACGCTTGGGCGCCGCTTTCGTCGTCTTGCGCGCCATTAGGTGGCTCGTTTGCCGGCGAGCGCGTGCGAGACCTTGGAGACCGGCTGGCGCCCCAGCGCTTCGGAGATGAAGCGCCCGGCCGCTACCAGCCGTTCCAGGTCGATTCCCGTTTCGATGCCGAGACCGTTCAGCATGTAGACCAGATCCTCGCTCGCCAGATTGCCGGAAGCGCCGGCAGCGTAAGGACAGCCGCCGAGCCCCGCAACCGAGGAGTCGACCGTGGCGACGCCATGCTCGAGACAGTCCAGCACGTTGGCGAGCGCCTGACCGTAGGTGTCGTGGAAATGCACCGCGAGCTGCGCCAGCGGCACCCGCGCGGCGACCGCCTCCAGCATTGCTCGCGCGGCGCGGGGTGTGCCGACGCCGATGGTGTCGCCGAGCGAGATCTCGCTGCAGCCCAGCGCGGTGAGCTTCGCCGCGACATCGGCGACCGCAGCGGGCGCGATCTCGCCCTCGTAGGGACAGCCGAGCACGCAGGAGACGTAGCCGCGCACCCGCAAGCCGTGCTGCTTCGCTTCCGCGCAGACCGGCGCAAAGCGCTCCAGACTCTCGGCGATCGAGCAGTTTATGTTCTTCTGGCTGAAAGTCTCGGAGGCAGCGCCGAACACCGCAATCTCCTCGACTCCGGCGGCGAGCGCGGCCTCCAGACCCTTCATGTTGGGCACCAGCACCGGATAGCGCACCCCCGGCCAGCGCGCGATGCCAGCCAGCACCGCCGCGCTGTCGGCCATCTGCGGCACCCACTTGGGCGAGACGAAGGCACCGGCCTCGATGACCGAAACGCCGGCCTCGGCAAGCTTGTCGATCAGCGCGATCTTGGTCGCAGCGGGCACGCTCGCGGCCTCGTTCTGCAGGCCGTCGCGCGGGCCCACCTCGACCAGGGTGACGCGCTTGGGGAGTGCTCTCATGGGCGAGAGTTATAGCGCGTTAGCGGGAGACAGGGATCAGCTATCGAGGCTCGGGAAACAGCAAGACAACCCCGCCCCACAAACCAGATGCCCGATTCCCGGCTTCTGTCCTCCGGAAGCCGATCCGGCGTCAGCCCCTCCGATAAGCGTCGACGCTCCAGGGTCCGCCGCCGGCGAACACGAAATAGAGGAAGACGAAGCAGTAGAGGATCGCGGCATCGCCGCCGTTATTCACCGGGTAGAAGGTCTGCGGGGCGTGGACCATGAAGTAGGCGACCGCCATCTCGCCTGAAATGACGAAGGCGACCGGGCGGGTGAAAAGCCCCAGAGCAAGCAGTGCGCCTCCGACCAGCTCCAACAGCCCGGAGATCCCGCCGAGCGACAAGACCGGCGGCATCGGATTGCCGGACGCGGGGAATCCGAGAATCTTCTGCGTGCCATGCTCCATGAACAGCAAGGCAGCCATGATGCGCAGCACGCTCAACATGCGTGGCGCCCAGGTCGCGAGCGAGTTGTTTCCTGACGGCATGGTTAGGGTCCCTTTCTGTCGGATGCCCGATGTCGGTTGTCACCTACCAGATTTGCAACCCATTGGGTACCTCGGTTCTTATCCGATCCCTGTCACACGATACCTGTCTTCTGTCAGCCGTCGGCCTCGAAGGCGGCGAGCTCGGCGCCCTCCTCCACCAGCTCGTCCACGCCGTAGTGGAGCGCAGTGACGGTGCCGTCGGCCGGCGCCACGATCGAATGCTCCATCTTCATCGCCTCCAGGACCAGCAACGGCGTGCCGCGCGCGACGTGTGTGCCCGGCGCCACCAGAAGCTGCACCACCTTGCCGGGCATCGGCGCAACGAGGCGCGCACCGGCGACATCGGCGGCCTCCGACAGCTCCAACGGATCGTGGAGACGGAGCTTGAGCGACTTGCCGGGCAGCAGGAGATAGCGGTCGGGACCGTGACGCAGGTAGGTGCCGCACTGCTCGTGGCCGTCGAGCGCCACTTCCAGTAAGCCGTCATCCTCCAGAGTCGCCACCGCGCGCTGCCAGGCGTCGAGAGCGCCGACCTCGAAGCCTTCGCCGCGAAAGCGTACCTCGACAGAGTGGCGCGTCTCGCCGTCGAGGAAGGACACGGTGGCGCGCCCGGCGCCGTGCAGCCGCCAGCCGTTGGCGAGCGACCAGGGCGACCAGGGATCGTTCGAGCGCGCGGCGGCGGCGCGCGACTCCCGTCGCCGCGCCAGCACCTCGCCGAGCGCGGCCATGCAAAGGCTCTCGCGGTCGGACGGCGCCGGAGGCGGCACCAGCTCCGCGAGATGGCGCGCGATGAAGCCGGTGTCGATCTCGCCGCCCAGCAGCGCCTCGTGGCCGGCGAGACGGGCGAGAAAATCCAGGTTGGTCGCGACCCCGGCGATGCGGGTCTCGACCAGCGCAGCCTTGAGGCGGCGGAACGCCGCCGTACGGTCTTTGCCCCAGGCGACCAGCTTGGCGATCATGGGATCGTAGTGGAGTCCGACCGTGTCGCCCTCGCCGACGCCGCTTTCGATGCGCAGATCGGGCGCGGCGTCAGGCAGCGCCAGATGCAGCAATCGCCCGCCGGTCGGCAGGAAGTCGCGCGCCGGCTCCTCGGCGTAGAGGCGCGCCTCGACGGCGTGGCCGTTCAGCGCGATCTCCTTCTGCGCGAGCGGCAACGGCTCGCCGGCGGCGGCGCGGAACTGCCACTCGACCAGATCGAGGCCGGTCACCATCTCGGTCACCGGATGCTCGACCTGGAGGCGCGTGTTCATCTCCATGAAGAAACAGTCCGCGCCGCGCACCAGGAACTCGACCGTGCCGGCGCCGCGATAGTCGATCGCGCGCGCGGCGGCGACCGCCGCCTCGCCGAGCCGCTTGCGCAGCTTGGCCGAGAGATCGGGCGCCGGCGCCTCCTCGATTACCTTCTGGTGGCGGCGCTGCAGCGAGCAGTCGCGCTCGAAGAGATGGATGACGTTGCCGTGGCTGTCGGCGAAGACTTGGACCTCGACGTGGCGCGGCTGTTCGAGGAAGCGCTCCAGCAGCACCAGCGAATCGCCGAAGGCGGACTCCGCCTCACGGCGGGCGGAGTCCAGCGCGCTCGTGAAGTCTTGCGCCCGCTCGACGCGGCGCAGGCCGCGCCCGCCGCCGCCGGCCGCCGCCTTGATCAGCAGCGGATAGCCGATCTTGTCGGCGCGCTTCGCCAGCGCCTTCGCGTCCTGCTGCGCGCCGTGATAGCCGGGAATGAGCGGCACGCCGGCCTTCTCCATCAGACGCTTGGCTTCGCTCTTGGAGCCCATGGCGCGGATCGCGGCGGCCGGCGGGCCGACAAAGACGAAACCCGCCTCCTCGCAGGCCTCGGCGAAGGCGGCGT
>JBOHKJ010000543.1:0-10513 GCA_050728975.1 Kiloniellales bacterium
CGCCCAGGAAGCCCACGAGGCGATCCGTCCGACCGATCTTGCGCGCCGTCCCGAGCAGGTGGCGCGCCACCTCGATCAAGACAGCCTCAGGCTCTACGAGCTGATCTGGACCCGTACGCTGGCGAGCCAGATGGAGAGCGCTCGCCTCGACCAGGTGGCGATCGACATTGCCGGCAACGGCAACCAGGCGACGCTGCGTGCCAACGGCTCGGTGGTGAAATTCGACGGCTTCTTCGCCCTCTACAAGGAAGGCCTGGACGATCCCGGCGACGACGAGCGCGAGCTGCGCCTGCCGCCGCTCAAGGAAGGCGATCCGGTGCGCTGCCGCAAGGTGGCGCCGGAACAGCACTTCACCCAGCCGCCGCCACGCTTCACGGAAGCGAGCCTGGTGAAGCGCCTCGAGGAGCTCGGCATCGGCCGCCCCTCGACCTACGCCTCGATCCTCCAGGTGCTCCAGGACCGCGATTACGTCCGCCTCGACAAGAAGCGTTTCCTCCCGGAGGATCGCGGCCGACTCGTCACTGCGTTTCTGTCGAGCTTCTTCGAGCGCTATTTCCAGTACAACTTCACCGCCGACCTCGAGGAGCAGCTCGACGACATCTCCGGCGGCCGCAAGGACTGGAAGCTGGTGCTGCGCCAGTTCTGGGACGCCTTCTCGGCCGCAGTGGAGGATACCAAGGACCTCTCGATCACCAATGTGATCGACGCGCTCGACCACGAGCTTGGGCCGCACTTCTTTCCGAGCGATCCGAGAAAGCCGGGCGTCGACCCACGCCTCTGCCCGGCCTGCGGCGTTGGCCGCCTCGGCCTCAAGCTGGGCCGCAACGGCGGCTTCATCGGCTGCTCCGGATATCCCGACTGCCGCTTTACCCGGCCGCTGGGTGTCGTGGGCGACGGCGACGCCAGCGCCGAGTTCACCGGCCCGCGCGAACTGGGCGAAGATACGGCCGGACTGCCGGTGACGCTCCGCCGCGGGCCGTTCGGTATCTACATTCAGCTCGGTGACGCGGGCGAGGACGGCACGAAGCCCAAGCGCGTCTCGCTTCCCAAGAACATCTCGCCCGACGAGCTGACGCTGGAGAAGGCGCTTGCGCTGCTGGCCTTGCCGCGCGAGATCGGCCGCCATCCCGATACCGGAAACGCGGTCACCGCCGGCATCGGCCGCTTCGGCCCCTATGTCCGCCACGGCTCGACCTATCGCTCGCTGCCGGCCGACGAAGACGTGCTGGTGGTCGGCTTGAACCGCGCAGTCGCCCTCCTTGCCGAAGCCAAAGGCGGTCGCGGCGGCGCCCAGGCGCTGAAGACCTTGGGCGACCATCCCGGGGACGGCAAGCCGGTGACGCTCCACGCCGGGCGCTACGGCCCTTACGTCAAGCATGGCAAGGTGAACGCGACGCTGCCTAAGGATCTGGACCAGGATACGGTGACACTGGATGCCGCGGTGGGGCTGCTCGCCGCCCAGGCCGAAAAGAAAAAGACGAAGGGCGGCCGCAAGAAAGCGAATGGCAGCGCCAAGCCGCAGAAGAGCGCCGCTCCCAAGAGTAAGAGCGGCAGCAAGAAACGCGCCTCGCCCAGAAGAAAGAAGGGTGCGGCCACAGCGGGCGAGGCGGCGACGCCGGGCAAAGAGGCCGACTGACGGCAAAACGTTTGGCCAGATCCAAAAAACGTACCCGGCCGAGCGGCCCCACTCCGCTTCCCAGCCGCGAACAGATTCTCGATTTCCTTCGTCAGCAGTCCGGCCGTGCCGGCAAGCGCGAGATCGCCCGCGCCTTCGGCATTCACGGCGCACAGCGGCAAGAGCTGAAGGATCTGATCGCCGAGATGAAGCGGGACGGCAGCCTCGAAGGCGAGCGCCGACGGCTCGATCCCTCCGGTCCCTTGCCGCCCGTCGCGGTGCTCGAAGTCTCCGGCCTCGACAGCGACGGCGAGCTGCTGGCCAAGCCGGCCAATTGGAATCACAAGGAAGCACCGCCGAAGATCTACGTGACGACCGAGCGACGAAGCCGCTCGGCGCTCGCCGTAGGCGAACGCGTTCTGGCGCGCCTCAAGCTCTGCGAGGACGGCAGCTACGAGGCAGGCGTGATCCGGGTCCTCGAAGCGGCCCCAAGGCGGATCATCGGCATCTACGAGACCGGCAGCGAGGGCGGCCGGCTTCGCCCGACCGAGAAGCGCGCGCGCAGCGATTTCGTGCTTCGGGCCGCCGACGCGGCCGGCGCCAAGCCTGGCGAATTGGTGCTGGCGGAGCTCAAGCCCGGCCACCCGCGCCTCGGCTTGCGCGACGTGCGTGTGGTCGAGCGCCTCGGCCGGATGGACTCCGCGCGCGCGCTGTCGCTGATCGCGATCCACGAGCATGGCCTGCCGACCGTCTTCGCCGCGGAAGCGCTGGCGGAAGCGGAAGCTGCGCAGCCCGTGCCGCTCGGCGAGCGGCTCGACCTTCGCGCGCTGCCGCTGGTGACCATCGACGGCGCCGACGCCCGCGACTTCGACGACGCGGTCTGGGCCGAGCGCGACAACGATCCCAAGAACCGCGATGGCTGGCATCTGATCGTGGCGATCGCCGACGTCGCCCACTACGTGCGGCCCGGATCGGCGCTCGACCAGGACGCCTATCAGCGCGGCAACTCGGCCTACTTTCCCGACCGCGTGGTGCCGATGCTGCCGGAGGCGCTGTCGAACGGCTGGTGCTCGCTCAAGCCACACGAAGAACGCGGCTGTCTGGTCGCCGAGATGTGGATCGACGCCAAGGGCGAGCCGAAGCGCCACCGGTTCCACCGCGCACTGATGCGCTCTGTCGCCCGCCTCACCTACGAGCAGGTCGAAGCAGCCCACCAGGGCGAGACCGACCGCACCACGGCGCCGCTGGTCGAGCGGGCGATCCGGCCGCTCTACGGCGCCTATCGGGCGCTCGCCACGGCGCGCGCGGCGCGCGGCACGCTGGAGCTCGAGATTCCCGAGCGCAAGGTGCTGTTCGACGACAAGGGCGAGGTATCGGCGATCGTGCCGCGCGAACGGCTCGACAGCCACAAGCTGATCGAAGAGCTCATGATCGCCGCCAACGTCGCCGCCGCCAGCGAGCTGGAGGCACGGCGCCAACCCTGCATGTATCGGGTTCACGAGCCGCCCGACCCGGAAAAGCTGGAGGCCCTGCGGGAGGTGCTGGAGCCGCTCGATCTCAAGCTGGCGCGCGGGCAGGTCATCCGCCCGCGCCACTTCGCCCAGCTCCTGGAGCAGGCCGCCGGGCGGCCGGAAGCGCAAATGGTGAGCGAGATCGTGCTCAGGAGCCAGAGTCAGGCGGTTTACAGCCCCGTCAATCGCGGGCACTTCGGCCTCGCCTTGACCCGTTATGCCCACTTCACCTCGCCGATCCGGCGCTATGCCGACCTTCTGGTGCACCGGGCGCTGATCGCCGGCCTCAAGCTCGGCGCCGGCGCGCTGCCGGCCGGTGCCGGCCACGACTTCGAAACCGCTGCCGGGCATATCTCGGCCACCGAGCGCCGCGCCATCGCCGCCGAGCGCGACGCGGTCGACCGCTTCACCGCCAGCTATCTCTCGCAGAAGCTCGGTGCCATCCTGCCCGGCCGTATCAACGGCGTGACGCGCTTCGGCCTTTTCGTCACGCTATCCGACAGCGGTGCCGACGGCCTCATTCCGATCTCGACCCTGCCGCAGGACTTCTACGACCACGATGCCGGGCGTCACGCCCTGATCGGCCGGCGCTGGGGACGGATCTATCGCCTCGGTGCCGAAGTCACGGTGAGGGTAGCGGAGGCAATTCCGGCGACCGGCGGAATCATCTTCGAGTTGCTGGAAGGCGGCGAAGGCGCAGGACCCGCACCCGCCGCAGATGGCCGCGGTCGTGGCCGAGTGCGCCGCCCGCATCCCAAGAAAGGTGGCGGAGGCCAGCACAAAGCGAAGCAAAAAAAGGGCAAGAGAAAGCAGGTCGAGCGGAGCAGGGGAAAGCCGGCTCGCAGCGGTCGTCGGTGATCGGGAAAAGATCGTTATGCCCTGGCCGCTTACAGCCGTTGTTCCCGCTTAACCAAGGATGTTAGGAGTGGGCCAAAATCGCCTTCTCGCGAACTCCGGACAAGCCGTGGCGCTCAGTAGTTAACGCAGATGCCGGTGGCACTGCGAATAAACCCTCGCGTAGTATCCGGACCGAGGCGAGCGGTACGAGGAAACAGCACGTGACCTATCAAGCCACCGAGCTCGAGCAGGCCAACGCCCCACAACGGGTGGCGACGCTTGCCAAGCGGAGCCTGCGCATGCTCCGGCCCCTGATCCTGGCGCTGCCGCTGGTGCTGGTCGCCTGCGCGGCAAAAGATGCCCCGGTCGAACAGAGATTCGACGCCAACACTGCCGGTCGCCTGTTCAGTGCCGGATATCAGGGGATCGCCGAAATCTACATCGAATCGGTGCCGCTCTCGGAGCTGGCGGTTGCTGGCCTCGACAGCCTGGCCACGATCGATCCCGACTTCGAGGTCGAGCGCCAGGGGAATCGGGTTCGCCTGAGTGCCGCCGGCCAGCCGGACCGGCAGCTCGACCTGCCCTGGGGTCGGGACGCCGAGGACTGGGGCTCCTTCACCGCAGCCTCCGTCGGTGCAGCGCAAGGCCTGTCCCCCAAGCTGAAAGCGGCCAAGCCCGAGGCCCTCTACGAAGCGGTGTTCGACGGCATGCTCTCGCAGCTCGACGGCTATTCCCGTTATGCCGGGCGCGAGGAAGCGAGCGAGCATCGCGCCAACCGCGACGGCTTCGGCGGCATCGGCGTTCGCATCAGGATGGGCGAAACCGGCGTCGAAGTCCTATCGGTCATGGACCAGACGCCGGCCCAAAGCGCCGGGCTGCTGGCCGGCGACTTGATCACCGCAATCGACGCCGAGACCGTGTTCGGCCTGAGCCAGCAGGACATCGTGCATCGCCTGCGCGGCCCCTCCTACAGCAAGGTGGTGCTGACCGTGCGCCGGAAAGACGCTGTCGATCCGCTGTCGATCAGCGTGACCCGCTCCCACATCGTGCCACAGACCGTCAGCTACGAGGCGCGCGGAAACGTGGCGCTGTTCCGCATCACCAGCTTCAACCAGGACACGACGCGAAGCCTGCGCGAGAAGATGGAGCAGGCCCAGGCCGAGCTCGGTTCGCGGATGGCCGGCATGATCCTCGACCTGCGCGGCAATCCTGGTGGCCTGCTCGACCAAGCCGTCGGCGTTTCCGACGTGCTGATGTCCCACGGCCGCATCGTCTCGACTCACGGCCGCCATCTCGAAAGCCATCAGTTCTTCGAGGCCCACTCCGACGAGCTAGCGGCAAGTGCGCCGGTCGTGGTTCTGGTCGACGGCGGCTCTGCTTCGGCAGCCGAGATCGTTGCCGCCGCGCTGCAGGATTCCGGCCGTGCGGTCCTGGTCGGGACCAATTCGTTCGGCAAGGGCACCGTCCAAACCGTAATGCGCCTGCCGAACGAAGGCGAGATGACCCTCACCTGGGCGCGCTTTCATGCGCCGACCGGGTACACGATCGACCATCGCGGCGTCCTTCCGGACGTTTGTACCAGCGCCGGCGATGCCACGGTGGAGCGGATGATCGAGAATCTGCAGCGGGGTCAGGCCGCGATCAATCGGATCGAGCGCACCCGTTTGATCGACCTCGGCGACGAGCCGGCCCTGACCGCGTTCCGCGACCGCTGCCCGGCCCACGTCAACGAGCAGCGCGACCTGGAGGTCGAGGTGGCGCAGCGCCTGCTGGCCGACCCGAGCCTCTTTGCCCGGGCGTTGGGCACGATCGACAGCGCCAGCAAGCCCAGCAGCTGGACGCCAGCTCAGGTCTCAACCGGCAGGTAGGGCCGCAGAACAAAGAGATAGGCGTCGGCGTTGACGCAAGGCCGCAGCCGCGCCGGCCTTGACTTGGCGGAGCGGAGCGCTATCTTCGCGCCCCGAACCACCATCCCCGACCGCCCGCTCCCGACCGCGGGAGCCACGGGCCCGAGAGGAAGCGAGCGATGGCGAAACCAGCGACACAGCTGATCAAGATGGTCAGCACCGCCGACACCGGCTATTTCTACGTTGCCAAGAAGAATCCCCGCACGACCACCGAGAAGCTGGAGCTGCGCAAATACGATCCGGTCGCGCGCAAGCATGTGGTCTTCAAGGAATCGAAGATGAAATAGCGGCCGGCGTTCCGGCACAAGAAGACGGCCGCCCCCGAGGGGCGGCCGTTTCGATTCCTGACCGGCCACCTGCGCCGTATCAGCGCATGGTGCCGCCGGCAGCCTTGGGCGAGGGCGGATCGTCCGCAATGACCCGGTTGCGACCGCCGCGCTTGGCGCGATAGAGCGCAGCATCGGCGCGTTCCAGCAGCGCTTCGGCGCGCTCCGAGGGGTCGATGCAGGTCGCCAGACCCATCGACACGGTGATCTTGATCTCGGGCTTGCCGTCGTCGAGCGGAATGGAGAGGCCGGCAATCCGGATACGCAGCCGGTCCGCCACCAGGTGCGCGATCTTGCCGGCCGTCTTGGGCATGATGATCACGAATTCTTCGCCGCCGTAGCGCGCCACCAGGTCGGTGGTGCGGACATTGTGCGACACCGCTTCGGCGATCCGCTTCAGCACCGCATCGCCCGAGACGTGGCCAAAGGTGTCGTTCACGCGCTTGAAGTGATCGATGTCGAAAATCACCAGCGACACCGGATGCGGTGCGTGAACCAGCTCGAGGATCTCGCGGCCCAGGTGAGTCACCAGGAAGCGACGGTTGTAGAGCCCTGTCAGCTCGTCGGTGTAGGCGAGCGCCACGGACTGCTCCAGGAGCCCGCGCAGCTGCTCGTGATAGCGACGGCGGCGAATCTGGGTGCGGGTGCGCGCCACCAGCTCGTTGCGATCGATCGGCCGAATGATGTAGTCGGTGGCGCCGATCTCGAGGCTCTTGGCGAGCTTGGCTTCATGGTCGTCGGCGAGCAGCCCGAGGATCGGCACCTGGCGCGTCTCTTCCTGGGAGCGGAAACGGGAGCACAGCCGGAGGTCGCTGCCGTCGGCCGCCGACATGCCGATGATGATGGTGTCGAGATCGCCGTTCCGGGCGCGCGACAGCGCGGTCTCGGCGTCGCTCTCCTGGACCACCTGGTGCCCGGCCTCGGTCAGCATCTCCTCGACGCCGGCACAGGCTCCAGCCTGCCCCTCGACCAGGAGAATGCGCCCTCCCTCCCCGCTGACATCGGCCTCGGCTTCCTCGCCGTCGGCCTCGTGGGTGGCGGCGCGACGCACCCGCAGCTCGTCCATCATCAGCTTGAGGCGCAGCAGCGAGCGGATGCGCGCGATCAAGGCGACGTCGTTCACCGGCTTGGTCAGGAAATCGTCGGCACCCGCCTCCAGGCCGCGCACGCGGTCTGCGACCTCGCTCAAGGCGGTGACCATGATGATCGGGATATGGCGCGTGCGGGCACCGGCGCGCAGCCGCTTGGCAACCTCGAAGCCGTCCATGCCCGGCATCATGACGTCGAGGAGGATGAGATCGGGAAGCTGCTCGCTGGCGATCTCGAGGGCCTGCGCGCCGTCCCACGCCTTCAACACCTCGTAGTACTCGGCGGAAAGCTTGGCTTCCAAGAGCGCGACGTTCATCGCAACGTCGTCGACGACCAGGATTCGCGCCGTCATCTGCAGCGTCTCCGGATCGGTACGGGCACGCGCCTCAGGCGAGGAAGCGTTCGACGGTGCTCAGGAAATTGGCGACCGAGATCGGCTTGGCGATATAGGCCTCGCAACCGCCTTCGCGAATCTTCTCCTCGTCGCCCTTCATGGCGAAGGCGGTAACGGCGATCACGGGAATCGCCCGCAGCTCCTCGTCTTCCTTCAGCCACTTGGTGACCTCCAGCCCCGAGACCTCGGGAAGCTGGATGTCCATCAGAATGAGGTCGGGGCGATGCTGGCGCGCCATGCGCAGCGCTTCCATACCGTCCTTGGTCTGTAGAATATTGTAGCCGTGCGCTTCCAGCAGGTCGTGGAAGAGCTTCATGTTCAGCTCGTTATCCTCGACCACAAGTACGGTCTTGGCACTGGCCTCAGTCATGTCACTGGTCCCAAACTGGCTGCACCCCTTGTGAATGCCGGGCAGCTTAGCATAAGGAACCTCCCACGCTCGGGATCGAGACCGCCAATCGGCGCCCCGCTCCTCCTGTGAGAGGGTTTCTAGCGCCGATCAGAGGTAATCCCTTTGCGTTAATGTTTCGTAAGGATCGGCCCCCGGACCGCACACTACCGGTATCGGGCCGCAAGAACAAAAGCCAAAGCCAGTCGTAGGGATCGGGCCATGAGAATCGGTATCGACCTGGGCGGAACCAAGATCGAGGGCCTGTTGCTGGCGCCCGACGGCCGTGAGCTGGCGCGCCGCAGGATCGCCACCCCGCGGAACGACTATGGCGCGACTCTGGCGGCGATCGCCGGCCTGGTGTCGGCGCTGGAAGCCGACTCCGGCGCGGAGCCGGCCGGCGGTGGCGCGGCCAGCGTCGGCCTGGCCATCCCCGGCGCGCTCTCGCCGGCGAGCGGACTGGTCAAGAATGCCAACTCGACCTGGATCAACGATAGACCCTTCGACCGCGATCTCGCCGCGGCCTTGGGGCGGCCGGTGCGGCTCGCCAACGACGCCAACTGCTTCGCTCTCTCGGAGGCGGTCGACGGCGCAGCGGCAGGGGCCGCCACGGTCTTCGGCGTGATCCTCGGCACCGGAGTGGGCGGGGCTTTCGTCATCGAGCAACGGCTGCTGGTGGGCCGCCATGCGATCACCGGCGAATGGGGCCACAACCCGCTGCCCTGGCCCGGCGACGAGGAGCGCCCGGGCCCGGCCTGCTTTTGCGGCAAGAGCGGCTGCATCGAGACCTTTCTCTCGGGCCCCGGGCTCGCCCGCGACTACGCCAGCCACGGTGGCGCGCCGGGCCTCGAGGCGACCGGGATCGCCGCGCGCGCCGCAGCCGGCGAAGCGGCGGCGGAGGATGCGCTGGTCCGCTACGAGAGCCGGCTGGCACGTGCGCTGGCCCATGTCGTCAACATACTCGACCCCGAGGTCGTCGTACTGGGCGGCGGTCTGTCGCGGCTGGCGCGACTCTACCGCTCTGTCCCGCTCCTGCTGCCCGACTGGGTGTTCTCGGATCGGGTGACCACGCCCGTCGTGCCGCCGCGCCATGGCGACTCGAGCGGGGTCAGGGGCGCCGCCTGGCTGTGGGAGGGAGGCGACACTGCGACCACCCGGCGCGCCTCCCGACGCGCAGCGGCAAGCTCGAATTGAGCGCGCTCTGCCGCGACTGCCTGGACCCGGTCCCGGAGCCGGCATCGGGCCAGTCGGTGCCAAACCGCTGCAAGGCCTGCCATTCGCCGCGGATCGTCGCCCATCCGGAGCTGGAGCGGCTTTCGATCGCCCACATCGACTGCGACGCCTTCTATGCCGCGATCGAGAAGCGTGATCGCCCGGAGCTGGCGGAAAAGCCGGTGATCGTCGGCGGCGGACAGCGCGGCGTGGTCGCGGCGGCCTGCTATGTCTCGCGGCTTTATGGCGTGCGCTCGGCCATGCCGATGTTCAAGGCGTTGGCCGCCTGTCCCGACGCGGTGGTGATCCGCCCCGACATGGCGCGCTATCGCGCGGTCGGCCGCCAGGTACGCGACCTGATGACCGAGACCACGCCGCTGGTCGAGCCGCTGTCGATCGATGAGGCCTTCCTCGATCTCTCCGGCACCGCGACGCTTCATCACGGCGCCCCTGCCCGCACCCTGGCGCGGCTCGCCAAGCGCATCGAAAGCGAGCTCAGGCTCACCGTGTCGATCGGCCTCAGCTACAACAAGTTCCTGGCCAAGATCGCCTCCGACCTCGACAAGCCGCGCGGCTTCGCGGTGATCGGCCGCGCCGAGGCCCAGTCTTTCCTGGCCGCGCGGCCAGTCGGCCTGATCTTCGGCGTCGGCAAGGCGCTGCAGGCCCAGCTCGCCGCCGAGGGCATCCGGACCATCGGCGACTTGCTGCGCTTCGAGGAGCGCGAGCTGATGGCGCGCTATGGCACCGTCGGGCGCAAGCTGTACCGCTATGCGCGCGGCAGCGACGAGCGGCCGGTCGATCCCGAGGCGCCAGCCAAGTCGATCTCGGCCGAGACCACCCTCGACAAGGACGTTGCCGGCGCGGAGGCGCTGCTGGCCGAGCTCTGGCCGCTCTGCGAGACGGTCGCCAAGCGCCTGAAGCAGGCCGGACTGGCGACGGCGAACGCGACGTTGAAGCTCAAGACCTCGGACTTTCGCCTGCTGACCCGCAGCCGGCGCCTTTCCGATCCGACTCAGCTGGCCGCGACGCTCTACCGCGCCGCCGAGCTGCTGCTGCGCGCCGAGGCCGACGGCCGGCGCTTCCGCCTGATCGGCATCGGCGGCAGCGAGCTGGTGGCGGCAGCGCTCGCCGACCCGCCGGATTTGATCGACCCGGAGCGCAACCGCCAGGCCAAGGTCGAGCGGGCGATCGACGCGGTGCGCGCCAAGCTCGGCGACAAGGCGATCGGCAAGGG
>JBOHKJ010000544.1:0-4847 GCA_050728975.1 Kiloniellales bacterium
GGTGTATTCCGGGGTGCCGAAGGCCGGCGCCCCCGATTTCATGTCGACGTTGGAGGTGAAGCCGCCGTAGATCACCGGCGCGCCGGCCTTGGCGAGCTGCACCAGCACGATGCCGAACAGCGCTTCCGCGTTCTGCTGCACCAGTGCTGCGGCCAGCGTCACCGGCGTCATGGCGCCCATCAGCGTGAAGGGCGTCACGATCACCGGCTGGCCGTGGCGCGCCATGGCGATCAGGCCGTCGGACATCGGCCCGTCGAGCCGGCGCGGCGAGTTGACGTTGATGATGGTGGCGACCGCCGGGCGTTTCGCCAGCTCTTCCAGGCTCTCGCCGCGCGCCAGCGCCGCGATCGCGATACCGTCGATCGCCCGCTCGGCGCCGATCGCCGAGACCTGGAACACCCGGTCGGTCAAGGTCGCGTTGGCGCGGTAGCAGTCGAGGTGGCGCTGCTCGGCGTTGAGCTCGATCGGCGCGACGGGCTGATTGCCAACGTAGTGGATCACGTTGAGCGACTGGGCGAGCCGCAGCAGGTTGCAGTAGTCCTCGAAGTTTCCGGGACGCCGTCCGCGGTCGAGGTCGCTGACGCTCGGCGGGCCGGCCACCAGCGAAAAGCAATGGTAGTTGCCGCCGATCTCGAGTGCGTGGTCCGGATTGCGCGGCGCAAGGGTGAACGCGGCCGGTGCGAGGGCGATCTTCTCCTCGACCAGCGCGCGGTCGAGGCACACCAGGCTCTGGCTGCGGTCGAGGCTGGCGCCGGCCGCTTCGAACAGCCGCAGCGCCTCCTGGCTCAGGACCTCGATCCCGATCTCCTCCAGCACCGTGAGCGAGGCCTGATGGATCGCCTCGAGCTGATCGGCGCTCAGGATCTCCAGGGGACGGAAGCGGTTGACCGGCTGGCCCCAGGGTAGTTGCTTGGGGCCGCCGCCGTGGCGGCGTCGGCGCTCGCTGGAGCGGGATTCGTTGCGGGCCATGGCTGCGAGCTTAGGCCGGGGCGTCGGTCCGCGCAATTCGGCCGGCGATTGTGGCTGCCGGGCCGGCAATTCGCGCTCTATCATCGAGGGCGGAGCTTCGAGGACTGGGTGGGATTCGAATTATGCTGAGGAACCTCGCGAAGGCGGCATTCGTTTTCGTCAATCGGCTGCTGGGCCAAGTCGGCCTCCGGCTGGTTCGGGCGAGCGCGCCGCCGCGCGGCGTTTCGGCCTTCTTCGAGCACGCCAAGCGGCTGGGCTTCGACCCCTCCCTGGTCATCGACGTGGGCGTCGCTGACGGCACGATGGAGCTCTACCAGGCCTTTCCGAAGGCGAAGTACCTGCTGGTCGAGCCCAATCCGGCCTTCGAGCCGACCTTGCGGCAGATCTGCTCCAAGCTCGACGGCGACTATGTGATCGCCGCTGCCGCCGAGGAGGAAGGCGTCAGCCTGTTCAACGATCACGACGACCTCTTCGGCTCGAGCCTGCTGGACGAGGTGGAAGGCGCGCTCGCCGACGGAAAGAAACGCGAGGTGAAGACCGTCCGCCTCGACCGTTTGATCCCGGACGAGGTCGAGGGACCCATCCTGCTGAAGGTCGATGTCCAGGGCGCAGAGTTGCAGGTGGTGGGAGGCGCGGAGAAGCGGCTGGAGGACATCGGCATGATTGTCCTGGAGGTCGCGCTGATCAGCAGCATGAAGAGCGGACCCGAGCTCTGGGACATCATCGACTCCATGAAGAAGCGCAACTTTGCCGTCTACGACATTCTCGGCGGCGTGTTGCGGCCGCTCGATGGCGCCTTGAAGCAGATCGACCTCGTCTTCGTTCCGGAAGACAGCCCGTTGCGGCAGGACCGGCGCTACGCCACGCCGGAGCAACGCCGCCGGCTCAACGAGCAGGCGCGCCAGCGCTGGCGGGGGATTGCCCGGCCGGCGCGATGATCCGGCGCGACGATCCGGCGCCATGACCGACCCCCATCTCGCCACCCCCGCCGGCCGGCCGCGCGCCCGCGCGCTCGGCATCCCCTTCGACGGCAAGCCGGGGCGCTTCAACGCCGTCACCGATGTGGCCGGCGTTTCCGTCGGCACGGTGACGCTGGTCTCTGGCGAGGGTCCGCTGGTGATCGGCGCGGGCCCGGTCAGGACCGGCGTCACCGCGATCCTGCCGCGCCCGCCGGCCGAGGCGGCGGTTCCGGTGATGGCGGCGGTCGGCGTGCTGAACGGCACCGGCGAGCTGACCGGCGCTTGGCAAATCGAGGAGACCGGGCTCGCCGACTGGCCGATCACGCTCACCAACACCGCCTCTTGCGGTACCACCCGAGACGGCACGCTGCACTGGATGCGCAAGCACTGCCCGGATGTGATCGACGCCGCCTGGAAGCTCCCGGTCGCCGCCGAGACCTACGACGGCCACCTGAACGATATCAATGGCTTCCACGTCACTGTTGCCCACACGGTCGAAGCCATCGAGAAGGCGGCCGGCGGGCCGGTGGAGGAAGGCTCGCTCGGCGGCGGCACCGGCATGCTCTGCTACCAGTTCAAGGGCGGCAACGGCACCGCCTCGCGCCTGGTCGAGGACCCGGCGGGATCGTTCGCCGTCGGCGTGTTCGTCCAAGCCAACTTCGGCGCGCGCGAGGAACTGATGGTGCGCGGCGTGCCGGTCGGCAAGCACCTGCCGCTCGCGGAGCCCACTTCGCCGCCTGCGCACAAGCGCGACGGCTCGATCATCGTGGCGATTGCCACCGATGCGCCGCTGCTGCCGCACCAGCTGAAGCGTGTAGCGCGCCGCGCCACGCTCGGCATCGCCCGCACCGGCACCGCTGGCCGCCAGTCCTCGGGCGACATCTTCCTCGCCTTCAGCACCGCCAACAGCGAAGCGATTTCTGCGAGCGACGGCCTGGCGCGCGCCGACTATCTTCCCGACGCGCGGCTCAATCCGCTCTTCACCGCCACCGTCGAGGCGACCGAGGAGGCGATCCTCAACGCGCTGGTCGCGAACGAGACCATGACCGGCCGCGACGGCCACGTCGCCGAGGCGCTTCCCCACGACGAATTGCGCGCGCTGCTGAAACGCTATGGGCGGCTCTAGGCGCGCGGCGCAGGCGGCGCAATAGCTCGATCGATTTAATCGCCGCCCGCAACGAGATGCCGCACCGTGAACCCCGCGGCCTTCTCCATCGCATCGGCGACGATGGAGCGGTGACAGCGCTTGTGGTCGCGCTCCAGGCACAGGAGACAAGCGCGGCTTTCTTGCGCGAGCCCAATGGCGGCTCGCAAATCCGCCTGCCCCTCGGCGCCGGCAATCTGCGCGGCGAAGATCGCGCGGAAGGCGTCCATCTCGCCGGCCTTGGCCGCCTCGCGTCCCGCCTTGGGCGTGCCGAGGCCCTTCAGATGGACGTAGCGGACGCCGGCCGCATCCAACTGCTCCGCCAGCGCGCGCTTGGAGAAGTCGCGCTTGCGCGAGAAGGGCAGCTCCCGCACGTCGATCACGGTCTCCACGCCGTTCTCCCGAAGCGCGTCGAGGAACGCGCCGATCGCCGCGCCCTCGTAGCCGATGGTGTAGATCGTCTTGTTCATCCTGCGCGCTGCGGCCCTTTTGAAACGCTGCCCTAACGCCCTTCTGCCGCCACCCGCGCCAGCGCTTCGAGGTGGCTGCGCCAGCCGGCGCTGTGGCGGTCGATCAGGCGGCGCGCCTGGGCGCGCGGGAAGGCGTTCCAGCCCTCTTGGGTGAGCGTGAGGCGGCAGCCGCCCGGCGCCTCGTCGAGCCGCAGCTCGACCTCGGTCACCCCGGGCCAGCCCTCGTCGGCCCAGGTGAAGCGCAGCAGGCGCGAGGGCTCGAAGCCGATCACCTGGCCGCGTGCCACCACCTCGTGGCGGCCGTCCTGCCAGCGCTCCTCGAAGCGGCCGCCGGGGCGCGCGTCGAGTGTCACGTAGTCGCCCCACCAGCGGGCGATCTCTTCCTCGTTGGTAATCAGCGCCCAGGCGTCTTCGCGCGGGCAGGGGAGAACGACGGAGAGCGTCAGGCTGTCGCGGTCGTGGCGGGTGTCGATGCCGCCGGCGCGCATGGGGTCCTATCCTGCTTTGAGGTCCGCGGTGGTCTTGCCGCCGCGCTTGGCGGACCAGCTCTCGGGGTCGTTGAGGAACGCGCGCACCTCGTCGATGCCGGCCCGGTCGAGATAGCCGCGCCGCTCGGCCTCCGCCAGCGCGTCCCACCAGGTCGCGAGCCCGTGGAGCGCCACGCCGGCGTCGGCAAGGCGCTTCAGCCCCTCCGGGAAAATCCCATAGTGGAAGATAACGAAGGCGTGGGCGATCGTGCCGCCGGCCTTGCGGATCGCCTCGACGAAGGTGAGCTTGGAGCCGCCGTCGGTCGCCAGGTCCTCGACCAGGAGAATGCGGTCGTCCTCTTTAAAGCTGCCTTCGATCTGCGCGTTGCGGCCGAAGCCCTTGGGCTGCTTGCGGACGTAGATCATCGGCAGGCGCAGGCGCTCGGCGATCCAGGCGGCGAAGGGAATGCCGGCGGTCTCGCCGCCCGCCACGACGTCGAGCGCGCCCCTGCCGGTTTCGCGCTCGATGGTCGCGACCGCGAAATCCATGAGGCGCGAGCGCGCTTCGGGGAAGGAGATGATCTTGCGGCAGTCGACGTAGACCGGCGACTTGCGGCCCGAGGTGAAGGTGAAGGGCTCGGCGGGGCGGAACAGCACCGCCTCGATCTCCAGCAGGATGCCGGCGGTCTCGCGCGCGATCTCCCCGGCACTCTTGGCGGCGCTCTTAGCAGGCTCGCTCATCGCTCGCTCGTCTGTGGGTTTGCTCGACTATCACGGCGGCTGCCCTTGTTTAGCTGTAGGCTGACGGGCCCGGCAAGCCTGTCAGGCTGTTGTGATC
>JBOHKJ010000545.1:0-2367 GCA_050728975.1 Kiloniellales bacterium
CGCCCGAGCCGAGCCACCGCGATCTCGCCCAGGCGCCAGGCGAGGATCGCCGCCAGCACCAGGAGCAGTTGAAGCAATGCGCCGGCCGCGGCGACGAAGCGCAGCGATAGATCCGGATCGTAGAACCAGCGCAGTACCTGGACCGCGAAGGGCGGCGGCGTTGTGGGGCCCAGCACGATCGCCATGTCGACGGTGGAAAGTGCATAGGCTAGCACCGCGTAGATCGGCAGCCGGAGCTGCGGATAGAGCGCTGGCAGCACGGTCTTGAACCAGGCCACGGTCGAGCCGTAGCCGAGCGAGCGGGCGATGGCGACGCGCCGCTCGGAGTCGATGCGGGTGAGTGCCGCTATCGCGACCAGCAGCAGAAACGGCGTCTCCTTCAGTACCAGCCCAAGCGCGAGCCCGAGCCCCCAGGGGTCGGGCAGCAGCGGTAGAGCCGGCGGCAACGACCAGCCGGTCGCCCAGGGCGAGAGCAGGCGCACGATCCAGCCCGAGGGCGCGATCAGGAAGGCGAGCCCGATCGCCACCGCCGCATGGGGCAGCGCCAGCAACGGTGCCAGGAGCGCGCGCAGTCGCAGGAAAATAGGCCGTTGGTGACAGGCGGCGAGCAGGCCGAGCGTCAAAGCGACTGCCGCCAGCGTACCGGCGAGACCGGAAACCAGCGTTAGGCGTAGCGCGGTTGCAAGCCCCGGCGCGGCTGCCAGGCGCGCGAAGGCGTCCAGGCGCGGCCTGTCGCCGCCAAGCGCCGGCAGATAGCCGAAGGCCGGCAGAACCGTTCCCGCGAGTCCGGCCAGCACCGGTGCCAGAAACAGCGCCAGCGTCACCGCCGGCAGGAAACGAAGCAGGTCGGTGCGGGTGCTGCGCGTGGGTTCGACGCTCAGCGCGCGTAGCGCCGCTGCCATTCGTCCTCGATGCGCGTCATCCAGTCGGGATGGGGCTCGGGCAGCGTCGCTCCCAGCTCCTCCGGCGAAAGCTGTGCAGCATGACGCGGCAGCGCCTCGAAGCGCTGCCGCTCGTCTGCGGAGAGCTTGGCCATCGACAGTACCGTGTCGTCGCCCCAATAGCGCAGATCCTGTTTGCGCGCCTGCGCCTCCGCGCTCAGCAGGAAGTTGGCGACCACCGTCGCACCCTCCTTGGCACGCGCGTTAAAGGGGATGGCAACGAAGTGCGTATTGCCGATGGTGCCATTCTCGAGCACCAGGGTCCGCACGCTCGCTGGCAGCTCGCCGCTTTCGACCTTGGCGGCCGCCGCCGAGGGCGTAAAGGAGATAGCGAAATCCACCTCACCGTCGTTCAGCAGCTGAATCTGCTGCGGTCCGCTCGCGGGGAAGGCCGCACCCCCGCGCCACAGAACCGGATGGAGGGCGTCGAGATAATCCCAAAGCCCGTCCGTCGTCGCGGCGAAGGCGGCTTCATCGGCTGGCGGCGCCAGCAGCCTGTCGACGTCGGGCGCCAGGTCGTAGAGCGCCTGCTTGAGGAAGGTGGAGCCGAAGAAGTCGGGCGGGGCCGGATAGGTGAAGCGTCCGGGATGCGCCTTGGCCCAGTCGAGCAGCGCCGCCATGGAATGCGGTGGTGTCTCGACGCGTGCCGAGTCGTAAATGAAGTTGAGCTTCGCCATGCCCCAAGGCGCTTCCAGGCCTTCCACCGGCAGGGTGAAGTCGATCTGGGTGGTCGGCTTCATTTCGAGATCGACCAGCGCGTAGTTCGGCAGCCGCTCGACGAAGGGTCCAAAGAGCAGGCCGTTCTTCTTCATCGCGGCGAAGTTCTCGCCATTGATCCAGATGAGGTCGATGGTGCCGTCGCTGTCGCGCCCGGCGCTCTTTTCGGCCAGCACGCGCGCGACCGCCTCGGCGGTGTCGGCCAGCTTGACATGCACCAGGGTCACGCCGTACTCGGCCAGCACCCGCTCGCCGACCCAGGCGATGTAGGCGTTGACTTTCGTGTCGCCGCCCCAGGCGTTCCAATAGACCGTCTGGCCCTTGGCGTCCTTGGTGACTTCACTCCAGCTCGCTTCCCTGGCGCCGACATGACTGCCAGCGAGCGCAAGCAGCCCGGCCAGGAATAGTGCCTGCGCGGCGCGGAGGACGAAACTGCGGTCGAGAGAGACGAGCATCGCGCGAAAGGTTCTCCTGCTGATGGCCCCATCGGACGCGAGGCTTGGGGGCGGAGCCTAGCCTCACGAAGATGCGCTTGCCAGTCGGCGCGGGGTCTCCTCACGCGGGCTTGATGCCACCGTGAGGCGGTGACGCAGCGCTTTCGCGTCCGCTTGAAGCGGGCGCCCGCCAGGGCCTATAACCGCTCTTCGGTTCGCTGGCGGCTCTGCGCCGCCGCCGCGGGTGTAGCTCAGTGGTAGAGCAGTAGCTTCCC
>JBOHKJ010000546.1:0-11694 GCA_050728975.1 Kiloniellales bacterium
CCCAAAGGCCGAGCCCGGCGCGGGTGGTGCCGGAGACCAGGTGGCGCTCGTAGGCGCGCTCGCGCCAGTGACGCATCATGGCCGGCAGCGGAATGCGCATCGGGCACACCGCTTCACAGCGCCCGCAGAAGGTCGACGCGTTCGGCAGGTGGCCGGCCTCGTCGATTCCGGCGAGGCTCGGGGTCAGCACCGCGCCCATCGGCCCCGGATAGACAGAGCCGTAAGCATGGCCGCCGACCGCGTGATAGACCGGACAGTGGTTCAGGCAGGCGCCGCAACGGATGCAACGCAGCATCTCCTGGAACGGCCCGCCGAGCATCGCCGAGCGCCCGTTGTCGAGCAGGATCACGTGATACTCCTGCGGGCCGTCGCGATCCTCGGCGCGTCTCGGTCCGGTCGAGAGCGTGGTGTAAGAGGAGAATTCCTGGCCGGTCGCCGAGCGCGCCAGCACGCGGAGTACCGTCATCGCGTCTTCCAGCGTCGGCACGATCTTTTCGAGACTCGCCACCACGATGTGGACCTTCGGCAGGGTCTGCGTCAGGTCGCCATTGCCTTCGTTGGTGACGATGATCGAGGTCCCGGTTTCTGCGACCAGGAAATTGGCCCCGGTGATGCCGACGTCGGCTGTGAGAAAGCGGCTGCGCAACCGCGCGCGCGCCTCGTCCAGGAGCAGACGCGCGTCGCCGAGCGGGCGGTCCGGCGCAAGCTCCCCGTGATTGGCGCGGAAGTCGTCGGCGATCTGCTCCTTGGTCAGGTGCACCGCCGGCGCGATGATGTGGCTCGGCGGCTCGCGGCGCAGCTGGATGATGTACTCGCCGAGGTCGGTTTCGACCGGCGTGATGCCGTTGGCCGCCAGATAATCGTTGAGGGCGATCTCCTCGCTGATCATCGACTTGCCCTTGGTGACGGTCCTGGCGCCGACGCGCCGGCAGATTTCGAGCGCGACATTTCGCGCATCGGCTTCGGTCTCGCACCAGTGGACCTCGCCGCCCGAGGCGATCACCTTTTCCTCATAACACTCCAGGTAGTAGTCGAGGTTGGCGAGCGTATGATCCTTGATGTCGCGCGCGGCATCGCGCAGCTCGTCGAACTCCGGCAGACGCGCGACGGCCGTGGCGCGCTTATCGATGAATCCGGTCTTGATGTGACGCAGCGCCCGCTGCAACTGCGGATCGGCGAGCGCCGTTTTCGCCTTGCTGGGGAAATCGCGCGAGGTGGTGTGCATCGGACCCGCGCTCACTCCGCCTTCGCCGGCTCGCCGATCGCCGGACGGTCGCAGACGTCGGCCAGCACCTCGGCGATATGGCGCACTTCGACTTTTATGCCGTCGCGTTTCAGCTTGCCGGCCATATTGAGGAGACAGCCGAGATCGCCCGCGAGCAGCAGGTCGGCGCCGCTGTCGACGATCTCCCTGGTCTTGGCCTCGAGCATGGCGTTGGAGATCTCCGGATACTTGATGCAGAAGGTGCCGCCGAAGCCACAGCAGACATCGGCTTCCTTCAGCTCGACGAGCTGCAAGGCCTCCACCGCGGCGAGCAGCCGGCGCGGCTGCTCGCGCACCCCCAACTCGCGCAGGCCCGAGCAGGAATCGTGGTAGGTCGCCTTACTCTCGCAGCGCGCGGAGACGACCGTCATGCCGCGCACGTCGCTCAAGAACGACACCAGCTCGTAGCAGCGCGCCGCCAGCGCCTCCGCGCGGCGCGCCATCTCCGGCTCGTCGCGGAACAGCAGCGGATAGTGGTGCCGCAACATGGCGGCGCAGGAGCCCGAGGGCGCAACCACGTAGTCGAAGCCTTCGAAGATCGCGATCGCCTGGGCCGCGATCGTCTTGGCATCGGCGCGGTCGCCGCTGTTGTAGGCCGGCTGGCCGCAGCAGGTCTGGGCCTTCGGCACCACCACCTTGCAGCCGGTGGCTTCCAGCAGCTTGATGGCGGCAAAGCCGACGCTCGGCCGGAAGAGGTCGACCAGACAGGTCACGAAGAGGCCGACGCGCGGTGCCGTTTCTGCCATGACTTTCGCAGGGTTCCAGCGGCTTTTCGAAAGCCGGCCGAGCATGGGGGCGGCCCCGGCAAAAGGCAAGCGAGCGGCCGGATGCGCCGGCCCGGTTGCAGTCAGCTGCCGGCGCGGGGCTCGGCGAGTGCGCGCGGCAACAGCAGAAACAAGCGCCCCTGCTGTTTCATGCGCCCGGCCTGCTCGAAGGCCGCCTCACCGGCACCCCAGAAGAAGTCGGCGCGCAGCGGCCCCTTGATGGCGCTGCCGGTATCCTGGGCCAGCATCAGGCGTTGCAGCGGCCTGGTGCCGTCCGGATAGCGGCTGTCGAGGTAGAGCGGGATGCCGTAGGGGAGGAAGGCGGAATCGACGGCGAGCGACCGCCCCGGAGTGAGTGCCACCCCCTCGGCGCCGATCGGGCCGTCACCGTCGATCTCGCGGAAGAAAATGTAGCGCGCGTTCTCGTTGACGAGCGCCGGCGCCTCCGCCGGGTGCTCGTGCAGCCATTTCACCACACCCTGCATCGAGACGCCGGCGCGCGGCAGGTGGCCGTGTTCGATCAGCGTGCTGCCGATGCCGGTGAAGCGGTGGCCGTTGGAGCCGGCAAAGCCGACCCGTTGCACCGTTCCATCGGGCAGAATCGCCCGGCCCGAGCCCTGGATATGCAGCAGCAGCAGCTCGACCGGATCGGCGGCCCAGAGGAACTCGGCGCCGCGGCCCGAGAGCGCGCCGCCCTCGATCTCGGCGCGGGTCCAATAGGGAACCAGCTTGCCGCCTTCGGCCCGGCCGACGAGGCGCTCGCCGGCCAGGGCCTCGCGAAAGCGCCCCAGGTCGACTTCGATCAGATCCCCGGGCTTGCCGTAGAGGGGCGCTGCGAACTCGGCACTCTTGGCGCGCGCGGCTTTGAACTCGACCTCGTAGTAGCCGGTGATGAGACCCTGTTCGCCCTCGGGGCCGGAGAGCGCGAAGGGCCGGAGCTCGCGCTCCAGCAGCGCCCGCAGGCCAGCCTCGTCGCCCTCGGCGAGCGCCGTCACCCGGGCGCAGAGCGGCTGCCAGTCGCCGGCCGCGCCTGCAATTTCGCTCTTGCCGAGCGTCTGCGGGGCCGGCAGCCTGGCGATGCGAGCGCAGGAGCGCTTGAAGGCCGGCAGCGCGTCGCTCACCCGATCGCTCGCCCAGCCGGGCAGGTCGGAAAAGGCGACCGGCTCGAGCGCCAGCCCTTCGGGCGGAGATGGCTCGGGAGCGCAGGCCGATAGCAGAACGGCAAGCGTCAGCAGCGCGCGTGGCGCGCCTGATCGCGCCGCGAATTTGCGACTAATTGGGGCTTCGGGTCGCAACCAGTGTCCAGTTGGGGTCACGGCTGCGCAGGCTGCGGGCAAAGGTCCAGATATCGGTGATGTGCGTGACATGGCTGGGATCGCCCTCGACGATTTCGCCCGCAGCGTCGCGGAGCACGTTCACTTGCTCCGATACGAACTTGACGGTCAAGAGCGCGGTTTTGCCTTGCAGCTCGGCCTCGATCACCTCTGCCTCGTGGATGCCGACCAGCGTGGTCTCGAGGCTCTGCTTTTGCTTCTCGCGCGCTTCGATCGCGCCGGCGAAATCATCGTAGACGTCGTTGGCCAGCAGCGGTCGAAGCGCCTTGCGGTCGCCGCGGGCAAAGGCGCTCACCACCATCTCGAAGGCCATGCGCGCGCCGCCAATGAAGGATTCGAGCGAAAAGTCGCGATCGGCGAGTTGCATCTGGGCGAGCACACCCTCGAGCGGCGAGCCGGACTGGCTGCTTGTCGTCCCCGCCGGCTCAGTCTCGGCCGGCCGTTCGCTCGGCTCGCTACGGGCCCGGTCGGGCAGCGGGATTACCTTATCCTCGCCGCGATCGTTCCCGCGCTGGCTGTAGGGCTTCTGCTGGTGGCCGCCACGCTTGCCGAGCACGCCGCGCAGCCGAAAGACGAAGAATGCGGCAATCGCAGCGAAGAGGATTATATCGAAGAACTGAAAGCCGTTTTCCATGGAACCCCTGCGCGGCCGGGCCGGGGACAGCGACGCCGGAGACTTTGGCGGAGCCGCCTGGACCTCGGCCCGCTTCGGCGGCTATGACTGGCCCGGCGGTCCGGACTGCCTGCGCTTAACTCTTTCGCGGAGCCGCGTGTCGGCCCACGTCTTTTGTACACATAGGCACCTGCCCGAGAAAGAGCAAGCATGGCCGTATTTCTGCTGTTGGCGCTGATCCTGGTCCCGCTGCTGGAGATCGCCGTCTTCATTCAGGTCGGCGGCTGGATTGGGCTGTGGCCGACCCTCGGGCTGGTGGTGCTGGCGGCCGTTTTCGGCATCTGGTTCCTGCGCTCCCAGGGCACAGCGGCGTTTGCCCGGGCCAGGATCGAGATGGATCAGGGCCGCCTCCCGGCCCGCGAGCTCTTCGACGGCCTTTGTATCCTTGTGGCTGCGGTGCTGCTGCTGATTCCGGGATTCGTCACCGACGTCGTCGGACTGCTGCTGCTGATGCCGCCGTTCCGCGCTTGGCTCCGGGTTCTGCTGGGCCGTCATTTCGAGGGGCAAGTGACCACGCGGGTCTTCGTCGCCGGCGAGCCTTTCGAGCCGCCGCCCGGCGGCGCTGCCGGAGGTAGGCTCGGGCCCGGCCCCATCATCGAAGGCGACTACGAAGAGGTCGAGCCCAGAGGCGACGAACCAGGGCGGGACAAGCGATGATCCTGATCCGCCACGGTCAATCGGAGTTCAACGTCGTCTTCGGCCCGACCCGCCGCGACCCCGGTATCGTCGACCCCAAGCTGACCGCCGAGGGCGAGCGCCAAGCCGCCGCCGCAGCCGAGACGCTGGTGGGCCGCGGCTTTCGGCGGGTGATCGCCAGCCCCTACACCCGCGCGCTCCACACCGCCGAGATCGTCGCCGAACGGCTCGGCTTGCCGGTCTCGGTCGAGCCGCTGGTGCGCGAGCGCTATGCCTACACTTGCGACATCGGTTCGCCGCGCAGCGCGCTGACGGAGCGCTGGTCGCGCGTCGACTTCGGCGATCTGCCGGAGCGCTGGTGGCACCGTGCCGAAGAGCCGGAGGCCGACCTGCTGGTCCGCTGCCGCCACTTCCACCAAGTCATGGCGCGCGCCGAAGACTGGCGCCAGGTGGTGGTGGTCTCCCACTGGGGCTTCATCCGCGGGCTGACCGGCCTGGAGGTGGCGAACTGCCAGCAGGTGTCCTTCGAGCCGAGCCTCCTCGAAGGGGCCTGAGCGCCGAGCGCCGGCGCCTGGGTACGCCGGTTGTCCGCTTCGGCGATCCATGTTAGCCAAGCCGCCGTCCAACCGCCGGGAGGGTCGATCAGTGGCCGAGCCAACGAGCGAAGCGCCGCTCACCATCAATACCCAGTACGTCAAGGATCTCTCCTTCGAGAATCCCGGCGCGCCGCGAATCTACGTCGAGCTCAGCAAGCGTGCGCCGGAAATTTCGGTCAATTTCGAGGTGCGCCAGCGCCAAGTGACGGAGAGCGCCTACGAGGTGGTGTTGGCCTTCAAGATCGATGCCCGGATCGGAGAACAGGCGGCCTTCCTGGTTGAGCTGGAATACGCCGGCCTGGTGTCCATCGGCAAAGCAGTTTCCGATAGCCAGCGTGAAACACTGTTGCTTGTCGAGGCGCCGCGTCACCTCTTTCCCTTCGCCCGTACCATTCTGGCCGAGGCGACGCGCGACGGCGGCTTCCCGCCCTTGATGCTGAGCCCGATCGACTTCAACGCATTGCATGCCAAGCGCAAGGCCGAGAAGGCCGATGGCAACGGGCCGAGCGTCGATCAGGCACCGCTCGGCAACGCGTAACCGACAACCGCCGCTTCTACTCCTGCCAAAGCGGCGACTTGAGCCGCAACAGCATGACGGCATGCGCCGCCGCCTCCTCGGCGCTCGGCGCGTGGGGGCGCGGCTCGCGAAAGACGCGCTGCAGCAGGGCGCCGCCCGCCGCGCCCGACTTCGTCAACTCGAAAGTCGCCTGACGGCCACCGCAGAGCTCGAGATAGACCTCGGCCAGAAGCTCGCAGTCGAGCAACGCGCCGTGGAAGGTGCGACTCGAGTTGTCGATGACGAAGCGCCGGCAAAGCGCATCGAGGCTCGCTTGAGCGCCGGGAAAGCGCCGCCGCGCCAAGGCCAGCGTGTCGACGATCCCGCGCTCGCCCAGGCCCGCTCGCCCGCAGCGCTTGAGCTCGGCCTCCAGGAACTTGACGTCGAAGGAGGCGTTGTGAATCACCAGCGGCGCATCGCCGATGAACGCCAGGAGCTCGTCGGCTATCTCGGCGAACAGCTTGTGCTGGGCGAGGAACTCGGCCGAGAGCCCGTGAACCGCGCGCGCGTCTTCTGGCATGTCGCGCTCGGGATTGACGTAACACTGGTAGGTCACGCCGGTCGGGATGTGGTTCTGCAATTCGAGGCAGCCTACCTCCACAATGCGATGCCCGGCCTCGGGATCGAAGCCGGTGGTTTCGGTATCGAGGATTATTTCGCGCATTTCCCCCGTCACTTTCGCTTTTGCAACCGCCGCCTGGCCCGCGGCGACCAGACACGGCCGCGGCGCTTTTGCACCGCCGAGACTGCGCGCCACAGCTCCCTGAAGGTGCGTCCCTTGTCGAGTCCGGTCAAGATCAGGAACTCGGCGCGGCGACGCTTTTCGCGGTCCGGCATCTGCTTGGCGCGGATCGCCGCGAAACGCGCAGGTGTCATGTCGGTGCGCGCCAAGACCCGCTGAGCCTGAAGAAAAGCCGGCGCGCTCACCAGCAGTACGGCATCGCAGAGGCGCTCGCCGCCGCTTTCGTAGAGCAGTGGAATATCGAGCACGACCAGCCGACAGCCTCGGTGCGCATGACGGGCGAGGAAGGCCAGCGTCCGAGCGCGCACCAGGGGATGGAGGATCGCCTCGAGACGGCCAAGCGCCTCAGGGTCGTCGAACACCTTCTCGCCTAGAGTCTTTCGATCGATCGCGCCGTTCCTCTCGACACCGGGAAAGGCGCGGGCAACCTCCGTCACCGCAGCGCCACCAGGGCCCAGCAGGCGATGCACAGCGGCGTCGGCGTCGTGCAGCGGCAGCCGTAGACGGCGCAGCATTGCCGCCGCTGAGGACTTGCCCATGCCGATCGAGCCGGTAAGGCCGAGGATGAACACGGTGCCGGTCCGCCTTTACTCGTGCTCGCCGAGCAGGAAGGCGCGCAGCGCATCGGTCACCTCCGGCTCCCGGCCGAACCAAGCGGTAAAGCCGGGTCGCGCTTGGTGCAGCAGCATGCCTAGGCCGTCGACGACACGATGGCCGCGTGCGGCCGCAGCGATCAACAGCGGTGTCACCAGCGGCCGGTAGACCACGTCGGTGACGATCGCCGTTTCTGGAAGCTGTGCGAGATCGAGGTCGAGCGCTGGCTGTCCCGCAAGGCCCAGGCTGGTGGTGTTGACCAACAGGGTAGCCTCGGCCAGCGCTGCCGCGCGCGCCTCCCAGGGACGTACCACGAGCCGCGCGCCCAAATTCTCGGCGAGCGCGGCGGCGCGCTCTGTCGTGCGGTTGACGACCCGGATCTCCGGCACGCCGGCGTCCTGCAGGGCGACGATGATGGCGCGCGCCGCACCGCCCGCCCCCAGCACCGTCGCCGGCCCGGCCGCGGCGCTCCAGTCGGGAGCGCCCTCGCGCAGGTTTTCCATGAAGCCGAAGGCGTCGCTGTTGATGGCGAGGATTTTGCCGTCGCGGAATATCAGGGTGTTGGCAGCCCCGATCCGCTTCGCCAACGGATCGGCGTCGTCGGCAACGGCCAGCGCGGCTTCCTTGTGCGGGATGGTGACATTGGCGCCGGCAAATCCAGTGGCCACCAGGCCCTTGAGCGCAACGCCGAGTTTCTCGGGTCGCACCGGCAACGGAAGGTAAGCGCCGTCGATCCGGTAGCGCTCGAGCCAATAGCCGTGCAGCGGCGGCGAGAGCGAGTGGCCGATCGGCCAGCCGAGCACCCCGGCGACCCGGGCTTTGGCGGAGACGATCATCGCGGCAGCGCTCCCCGATCGCGTAGAAATTGCAGCAGCGGCAGCAGCGGCAGCCCGAGCACGGTGAAGAAGTCCCCCTCCACCTGTTCGATGAGCTGGGCGCCGAGGCCTTCAAGCTGATAGGCGCCGACCGAATCCAGCGCCGCGGCGCCCACCGCCTCCAGATAGCGCGCGATGGTCGCCTCTGGCAGGCGCCGCAGGGTAACGGTGGCGCGCGCATTGTGATGCCAGATCCGGTGGCCGTCGTGGACTACGCAGACCGCAGTCTCCAGCACGTGGCTGCGGCCGGCGAGTGTGGCCAGCTGTGCGGCGGCGGTCGCCCGGTCGGTGGGCTTGTCGAACCACACGCCTTCGCAGTCGAGTAGCTGGTCGCAGCCGATCACCAGCGCGCCGGCGTGGCCCGCCGCAACCCGCTGGGCCTTCAGCTCGGCCAGCGTCTCGGCGGCCTGCGCGGCGCTCGCCCCTTCGACCTTCAGGGCGGCCTTAATCTCCTTCTCGTCGATAGCTGTCGGTTTGGTCAGGATCTCGAGACCGGCATTCTCCAGCAGCGTCTTGCGCACCGCACTGGCCGAGGCCAGCACCAGCACCGGCGAGTCTTCGCCCATGAGCCGCGCGGGCCGTTGCCTCGCCATCCCCGCGGCCGGCGTCATCGCTGCTCGCCCCGATGGCGGGCATAGTGCGAGAGGATCGTCGCCGCCGTTTCTTCGATCGAGCGGCGGCTGACATCGATGACCGGCCAGTTGTGATCGTTGCAGAGCTTACGGGCGAAGGCGACCTCGGCGCGCACGGCTTCCAGATCGACGTAGTCGGTCTCTGTCGCTTCCTCAGAGATCATGCGCAGGCGGTTGCGCCGCACCTGGACCAAGCGTGCGGGATCGTTCGTCAGACCGACGATCAAAGGCCGCTCGGCCCGCAACAATTCCTCAGGCAACGGGCAGCCGGGCACTACCGGTACGTTCGCTGCCTTGATGCCGCGGTTGGCGAGATAGATGCAGGTTGGCGTCTTGGAGGTGCGAGAGACGCCCACCAGGATCACATCGGCGGAACTGAGATCCGAGCCGAGCTGACCGTCGTCGTGGGCAAGCGCGAAATTCATCGCGTCCATACGGTCGAAGTATTCGGCATCGAGCGCGTGCTGCAGGCCCGGGCGGCCACGGATCGAAACTCCGAAATAGGCGGCGAGCCCGTGGATCACAGGATCGAGGACCGGGATGCAGGGCAGCCCCAGCTGGCGGCAACCCTCAATCAGCTGAGAGCGTAGGCGGTCGTTTACCAGGGTGAAAAGCACCGGGCCTGGCTCCTCTTCGATGCCAGCGAGAGCGCGCTCCATCTGTGCTGGAGTACGCAGCAGACTCCAAACATGCTCGATCGGCTCGACGCCCTGGAATTGGACCAGACAGGCCCGCGCGACCGAGTTGATCGTTTCGCCGGTGGCGTCGGAGACAAGATGGAGATGATAGCTCGTCATGCTCGCTCGCTTTGTCGTCAGTCCTGTGGAAAAGCGGTCAAATCTTGTATCGCTCGCCACCTCTATACACAGCCAGTCAAGGAAATGGGGATTCTGCCCCCGCACACCTGCTTATACGTCCCCGGATCGCGAGTGCTCCGTGCAGCTTGTGGAGAAGCGATCTCCTAGCTGCAGTCGAGACGTTTCTATCCACCTCTTTCACCCTTTGCCGGTCCCTGGCTATCGGTGCGATAGCAAAATCCGCTCGACCGGCAGTCCACTGCGCGCCCAGGCTGTCCGCTGTCCAACTGGTACAGGCTCCAGACAGCGGGCAACTCTGGGGAGCGACGAGTCTTGCACCTCAACCGGCGCCAACTACTACTACCCTAAAGATTCTCTTATACTATTGAATTGCTTGTCGGCAGGGGTTTGCGCAAAGGTCCGGTCGTCGAGGAACCGAAAGCAACTGTGAAACAGACCATCATTCCTCTTCTGTCGGTCCTCCGAGGCAAGCCGCTGTGGCCGCCGCCGCTGTGGCTGATGCGCCAGGCCGGGCGCTACCTGCCGGAGTACCGGGCGCTGCGAGAGAAGGCGGGAGATTTTCTTGCCTTTTGCTACAGCCCGGAGCTGGCAGCGGAGGCGACGCTGCAGCCGATCCGCCGCTTTGGGCTCGATGCGGCAATCCTGTTTTCGGACATCCTGACGGTGCCCGATGCGCTGGGTCAGAAGGTCGCGTTTCTGGAGGGGGAGGGACCGAAGCTCGAGCCTTTGGCCGATGAGGGTGCGCTCCGCAATTTGGAGTTCGGAGCGGTCGTGGAGCGCTTGGCGCCGGTCTACGAGACACTGGGACGGGTCAAACGGGAGCTACCTCCAGGGGTAGCCTTGATCGGCTTTGCCGGGGCGCCCTGGACCGTTGCCAGCTATATGATCGAGGGAGGAAGCAGCCGGGAGTTCTTACGGGCCAAGAGCTGGGCCTATCAGGCGCCGCAAAGCTTCGCGCGGCTGATCGATCTTTTAGTCACGGCAACGACAGAGCATCTGTTGGCGCAGGCCGCGGCCGGTGCGCAAGCTCTGCAGCTGTTCGACTCTTGGGCCGGAATCTGGCCGGAAGCCGGCTTGCGTCGCTGGTGCCTCGAGCCAGCCCGGGAGATTGTGCAGCGGGTCAAGGTGGCGCAGCCTGATATCCCGATGATTCTCTTCCCGCGCGGCGCCGGCCTGCTTTACCGTGCCTTCGCCCGGGAAAGCGGGGCCGCTGCACTGTCGCTCGATACGACGGTGCCCTTGCGCTGGGCGCGCGAGGCGCTTTCGAGCGACGTTGTGCTGCAAGGCAATCTCGACCCGGTTCTGCTGCTGAGCGGCGGCAAGGCGCTGGAACAGGGGGTGGCGGGAATATCGGCAGCGATGTCCGGCCGGCGGCTAATCTTCAATCTCGGTCATGGCGTGCTGCCGCAAACTCCGCCCGAGCATGTCGCCGAGCTGGTGGCCCTGCTGCGCGGCACCGCAGCAAAGGTGTCGCAGCCGGGCTAGTTCAACACATTGGAATCATTGACTTGCTGCGCAGCATAAAAGGCCCTGGCAAAGGCACTTGGCCGGCCCCGGGGCAAGGTCTCCGATGCGGCTCGCGGTAGTGCTGTTCAATCTCGGGGGCCCGGATCGGCTGGAGGCAGTCGAGCCGTTCCTGCGAAATCTTTTCGGCGACCCTGCCATTATCGGTCTGCTGCAGCCGTTGCGCAGCTGGCTGGCGAAGCTGATCGCGCGCCGTCGTGGACCGGTTGCGCGGGCCATCTACGCCGAGCTCGGCGGCGGTTCGCCGCTGCTGGCCAATACCCGCCTGCAGGCCAAAGCGCTCGAGACCGCGCTGCAGGCGAAACTCGGTGCAGCCAACGCCGTGCGGGTGGTGCTGGCGATGCGCTACTGGCATCCCTTCGCGGCCGAGGCGGCTGCAGCGGTGCGCAAGTTCGCCCCCGACGAGCTGCTGCTGCTCCCGCTCTATCCCCAGTTCTCGACCACCACCAGCGGCTCCTCGCTGAGCGACTGGCGCCGCGCGGCCGAGGCTGCGGGCCTGGCGCTGCCCGAGCGCTTCCTCTGCTGCTATCCCGAGGCGCCGGGCTTCGTCGCCGCGGCGGCGGCGCTCATCCGGCCGGTGCTGGCCGAGGCCGGGAAAGCGGGGCGGCCACGACTGCTGTTCTCGGCCCATGGTCTGCCGGAGCGCGTGATCGCCCGCGGCGATCCTTACCAGTGGCAGGTCGAGC
>JBOHKJ010000547.1:0-2314 GCA_050728975.1 Kiloniellales bacterium
CGTCCCAGAGCGCGAAGGCGAACATGCCGTTGAAGCGCTTCACGCAGGCCGGCCCCCAGGCGTGGTAGGCCTTGAGGATCACCTCGGTGTCGCCGTCGGAGAAGAAGCGGTAGCCCTTCTGCTCCAGCTCGGCCTTGAGCTCGCGGAAATTATAGATCGCGCCATTGTAGACGATGCCGAGGCCGAGCACGGGATCGAGCATCGGCTGCTGCGCCACTTCGCGGTGATCGATGACCTTGAGCCGCCGGTGGCCGACGGCGAGATGATTCTGGGCGAAGAGCCCGGCGGCGTCGGGGCCGCGGCGGCGCAGTGTGCCGCTCATCTTCCGCACGCGCTCGACCGAGGCTTGGCGCCCGTTGAACCAAATTTCGCCGCACAGGCCACACACGAGGTCAGCCCTCCCTTTCCTTGTCCCTTGCTGATGAGAATGCCGCGGCCGCAACGCGCAGGCGCTGGCTGGCGGGAACGGGAAACTGCGGGTGGGCGCCCATCGACCGGCCCCCGCGCGGCAATTGGACTGCGTAGATACGGCCTTGTCGCAGCGTCATACTTGGAGACAGACGGTCAGTATATCAAGGGTCAATCCTGATAAAGCATGGTTAATTAGCTATAAACCTCGGATATTTCGGAGGTAGAGAAAAGAAGTTCTGTGTATTGAAGTGAAGGAATAGAAGCTGCAGTTGCTAGCTTGGTCACTTTGTATTGTCAAATGCCAGCTTACTGTTGTGTAGGAGCGGGCGGGCTTTTACTTCGTCATGGCTTAGCCACCGACACCGTCCGCCGTAGCGAGTGCGCCGTAGAGATCCGGCCGGCGGTCGCGGAATAGGCCCCAGGAGGCGCGCTGGGCGCGATTCCTTTTCAGATCGAAGCTCGCGATCAGCACGGTTTCTTCTGTGCGATCGGCCTCCGCAATTTTGGCGCCGGTCTGATCGGAGATGAAGGAGGAGCCGTAAAAGGTCATGGAAAAGCCGTCGCCTTCCTCGCTACCGACCCGGTTGGAAGTGACCAGCGGAACCATATTCGCGGCGGCGTGGCCTTGCATGGTGCGCTGCCAGTGGTCGCGGCTGTCGATCGAGGAGTCCTGCGGCTCGCTACCGATCGCCGTCGGATAGAAGAGCAGGTCGGCGCCCTTCAAGGCCAGGGCGCGGGCGCACTCCGGGAACCACTGGTCCCAACAGATCGCGGCACCCACCGCAGCGTAGCGAGTCTTGAAGACCTTGAAGCCGCTGTCGCCGGGATTGAAGTAGAATTTCTCCTCGTAGCCCGGCCCTTGGGGAATGTGACTCTTGCGATAGACGCCGAGCAGCTTACCGTCGGCGTCGATCATGGCGAGGGAGTTGTAGTAGGCGTTGTTGGCGCGCTCGAAAAAGCTGACCGGCAGCACGATTTCCAGTTCAGCAGCCAGCGCCGCCATCCGCTTCAGCAGCGCATTGTCCTCGACCGGATGGGCAAGCGCGAAATGCTCCTGCTTCTGGTCCTTGCAGAAGTAGGGTGTCTCGAAGAGCTCCTGGGGCAGCACGATCTGCGCGCCCTTTTTGGCGGCCTCGCGGACCAGCTTTTCCACCCGCCTGACGTTGCTTTCGCGATCCCAGCTGCAAGCCATCTGGGTCGCGGCGACAGTGACCTTGGCCATCGGTCCCTCCTTTTGGACGGCGCTGCTTGGCGCGCTCTCTTTCCTACATTGCGCCCCAGCTACCGCGCCCCAACTACATCGCGCCCCAACTACATCGCGCCAAGGTCTTTGGCCGTCAAGTCGAAGCAGAGGTGCGCCTTCTCGACCAGCTCGTCGATGTGCGTCTTTTCGAAGATCAGCGGCGGCGAGATCACCATGGCGTCGCGCACCGAGCGCATTACAAGGCCGTTCTTGAAGCAGTGGTCGCGGCACTGCAGCCCGACCTTGCCGAGCGGCTCGAAGTGAGTGCGCGTCTTCTTGTCCTTAACCAGCTCGATCGCGCCGATGAAGCCGATGCCGCGCACCTCGCCGACCAGCGGATGGTCGGCGAGCTCGCGGATGCGCTTCTGCAGATAGGGTCCGGTCTCGTCGTGGACCCTGGCGATCAGGCCCTCGGTCTCGATCAGCTTGAGATTGGCGAGGCCGACTGCGCAGGCCACCGGATGCCCGGAGTAGGTGAATCCGTGGTGAAACTCGCTGCCCTTCTCTTGCAGCGTCCTGGCGACGCGCTCGCCCACCATCACCGCCGAAAGCGGCAAATAGCCGGAGGTCAGGCCCTTGGCGAGCGTCATCAGGTCGGGCTCGAGGTTGAAGTGATCGCTACCGAACCAACGGCCGAGCCGGCCGAAGCCGGTAATGACC
>JBOHKJ010000548.1:0-10605 GCA_050728975.1 Kiloniellales bacterium
CGTCTACGTGACGCGCGGCACGCTGGCACTGGCGACCAGCGAGGCCGAGCTCGCCGCGGTGATGGCGCACGAGATCGGCCATGTCACCGCGCGTCATAGCGCCGAGCGCTACGGCCAGACCATCGCCGCCAAGATCGCCAGCGTAGGTCTGGGCGTGCTGCTCGGCAGCGGCCAGGTCGCCCAGGCCGCCGACAGCGTCAGCACGCTGATCGTGCGCGGCTATTCCCGCGATCAGGAGAGCGAAGCCGACCTCTTGGGCGTGCGCTATCTGGCGCGGGTCGGTTACGATCCCATCGCCATGGCCGGATTCCTGGAACGCCTGCAGGCCCACAGCCGGCTCGAGGCCGAGCTGCGCGGCAAGCCCGACGCAGCCGACGATTTCAGCCTGTTGCAGACCCACCCGCGCACCGCCGACCGCATCGTGCTGGCAAGCGAGCAAGCCGGGGTCACCGAAGTCCGCGACCCGATGACGCGGCGCGACGTCTACCTGCGCAACCTCGACGGCATGGTCTACGGCGACGATCCCGAGCAGGGATTCGTGCGCGGCCAGGATTTCCTCCATCCCAAGCTGGGCTTCGCCTTCGAGGTGCCGGATGGCTTCACGCTGATCAACGGCGCCAACCAGGTGACGGCCGTCGGTCCGGAGGGCTCGGCCATCCTCTTCGATCGGGCGCCCGGCAAAGAGGCCGCCAACGCCGGCTCGATGCAGGCCTATCTCACGCAGCAATGGGGACGTCAGCTCAAGCTGAGCAACGTGGAGGCGATCGACATCAACGGCATGGAGGCCGCGACCGCCACCACGCGGGTCAACACCAACAGCGGCGAACGCGATTTGCGGCTGGTGACGATCCGCTACGACGGTAATTCCGTTTACCGGTTCCTCTTCGTCACGCCGCCCAATCTCACCGCCGGTCTCAGCGAAGGCCTGAAGCGCACCACCTACTCCTTCCGCAAGCTCGGCGCCGACGAGGCGGCGACCCTGAAGCCGCTGCGGCTGCGCATCCATGAGGTGAAGGCCGGCGAGACGCAGGAGAGCTTGGCAAACCAGATGGCCGGTGAAGCGCGCCCGCTGGATCGCTTCCGGGTCCTGAACGGCTTCGAACCCGATACGCGTCTGGCCCCCGGCACATTGGTGAAGCTGGTGAAGGAATGACCCAACCCGCCGGCGGTGCGGCGCGGCGGCAAGTTTGGAGGCCGTCGATCTCGGATGCGCTTATCGTCGGCTTCGGCTCGCTGCTGCTGGTGGCGCTCGGCGCGGTACTGTGGATCGTGCTGAGCACGGCCCAGCGCAACACCTACGATCTCTTGCGCGCCAACGCCGAGCTGACCATCGGCTCGATCGCGGCGCGAGTCGAGCAGCATCTCGGAACCGCCGAGACGCTGGCGAACAACCTGGCGCAATCGATCGGTAACGAGACGCTCGACCCGGCCGACGAGGAGCGCTTCGTCGTCGCCCTGCGCGGCGCGCTCGCTGCAGTTCCGCAGGTAAGCGGCGTCGCTTTCTTCGACCGCGATCTGAAGGCGATTCGCGTCGGCCGGCGCGGCAGCGATCCCTTGACGCTGATTTCCGAAGCCGATCCCGACCTCGGAATCGAACGCCTGATGCAGCGAGGCGAGAGCGAGCGGCGGACGATCTGGAATCCCGTCGTCTGGCTCGAGGAGATGAACGCGCCCCACGTCTCGGTCGCCGCGCCGGTATTTCGCGACGACGAGCTGTTCGGCATGGTGGCCGCCGTGGTGTCGATCAGCGCGCTCTCGCAGTTCATCGAGCAAATCGACCGCGACTCGGACACCCATGCCTTCATCCTCTATGGCCGCGAGGCGGTCCTGGCACATGCCTCGCTGGCCGGCGGCTTGCGCGGGCTTTCCGCCGCGCATCCCCTGCCGAGCCTCGGCGAGGTCAACGATTCGATCCTGAACGAGATCTGGGCGCCGCCGTTCGCCGACCTGAGCGAGATTCTGCAGGACAGCGTGATCGAGGGGCACGTGATGCACGACGAGCGCCTGGGCGAATACATCTACCTGTATCGGCGCCTCGGGGGCTTCGGCGCGATCCCGCTTTATCTCGGCAGCTACTACCCGGAGAGCGAGATCGGCGGCGAGTTCGACCGCCTGTGGATCGCCGCCGGCATTGCCGCCGCCATCCTGCCGATCGCGCTTCTGCTGGCGGTGCTGATGGGACGCGCGATCGCGACCGCCGTCAGCCGTCTTGCCAGCAACGCCGGCGCGGTGGCCGCCTTCGAGCTGGACCGCGTAACGCCGCTGCCCGGCAGCCTGCTGCGCGAGCTCGACGCCGCTGCGAGCGCCCACAACGCCATGCTGGCCGGTTTGCGCTGGTTCGAGACCTACGTGCCGAAGCGCCTGATCCGGCGCCTGATGAAAGGCGGAGAGGACGGCGTCGGCTCGGAAGTTCGCCAAGTGACTGTGCTGTTCACTGACATCGCCGGCTTTACCAAGCTGTCGGAGAATCTGCCGGCGGCCGAGCTGGCCGACTTCCTCAACCGGCACTTTGCGCTGCTGGCGACCGCGCTGGATTCGACCGACGGCACGGTCGACAAATACATCGGCGATTCCGTGATGGCCTTCTGGGGCGCTCCCGATCGCGCTCCCGATCACGCCCAGCAGGCCTGCCGCGCCGCGGTACGTGCCGCCAAGGCGCTGGCGCAAGAGAACCGTGTCCGGACCGCGGACGGCGAGCCGCCGATTGCGGTGCGTTTCGGGATTCACAGCGGCCCGGCCCTGGTCGGCAACATCGGCGCGCCGGGGCGGGTCAACTACACCTTGGTCGGCGACACAGTGAACGTGGCCCAGCGCCTGGAAAACCTCGGCAAGCAGACAGCGCCGGAGCTGGCCGCGACCGGTGGCGTCGAGATCCTGGTAAGCGCCGAGACCGGCGCCGAGCTGTCGGACGACTTTGTCCTGAAGCCGCTGGGTGCCCACGAACTGCGCGGCCGGGTCGACGAAGTGACGGTCTTTCGCCTCGAAGGCCTCGCCAGCGAAGACTGGGCCTACGACGCTCGGGCCGCGGCGCAAGCCTGATCTACTCAGGCCTCGAGACGATCAAGCAGGGCGCCGTCGCTGCCGAAGCAGGCCGCCACCAAGGGGCCGCCGAAGCCGCAGCCGCCGTCGAGGGTGGCTGCGAAGGCCTCCAGGTCGACGCCGGCATGGCTGGGGTCGAAGCCGCGCACCACGCGGCGGAAGCCGTCGTAGGGTGCGGCGAGAGCACTGTAGGCACCACTCGACCACCAGAAGGAATCGCTCTGCGCTTCCAGCGGCCGGGTCGGATCGAGCCCCGAGTTGACGAACAAAAGAGCGCGATCGTCGCTGTAGGCGGCGCGCTTCAAGGCCGCCATGACCTGCTGATGTCCGGGGTGGGCCTGGATCGCGTTGCGCAGGCCCGCGGTCCAGCGGGTGAGCGAGGCCGGGCCGGCGCCTGCCGCGTGACGCGCCTCCTCGACCGTGATGCCATAGGTCGCCAGCGTGGCGCCGACGCCTTGATGCAGCATCCAGGTCAAGACGCCCTTGGGATCGACGGCGAACTGGAGCTGCAGCAGCTTCTGCCACATCTCCTCCTGGCTGCCGCGCAGGAAGACGACGTCTTCGGCGTCGCCGTGCGGGCGGGCGATCACCGCGAGACGAAAGCGCAACAGCTCGTCCAGGCACTCGCGCACCTGGCTGCCGCGGCCGATCATGTTGCCGAGATAGACGACGCGGTCGCAAAGCTCCATCCGCGTTCGCAGAAGGTCGTGCAGGTCGGCGAGGCGCTCGGCCTCGCCATGGATTGCCGCCACGGCCCAGATGCGCCGCGGTGCCCGCAAAATCGCGAATTTTTGCCGATCCGTCATGATGTCGGCGGATTAGAGCGCGATTCTCCAATAGGGGATCGCCTGCGCCGGGACGCAACGCAGACGGCTCCATATTGGAGAATCGTGCTCTGGGCCCCCATCCGATCCCGGTTGTTAGGCGGCGGGAGCGGCCGGGGCGCACGCTCGACCGCCTGGCGGCCGACGCTCCGCCGGCCACCGACGCCGCATAGTCAGCTTAACCGAGATTAAGCCGCGGTCAGCAGGTTTTCCAGCTTACGGGCCGCCGCCGACTCGTCGATCTTCTCGACCGCCGCCAGCTCGCGCGCCAGACGGTCGAGCGCCGCCTGATACATCTGCCGCTCGCTATAGGACTGGTCGGGCTGATCGGCATTGCGATGGAGGTCACGAACCACCTCGGCGATCGAAACCGGATCGCCGGAGTTGATCTTGGCCTCGTATTCCTGGGCCCGCCGGCTCCACATAGTCCGCTTGACCCGGCTGCGCCCCTTGAGGGTGGCGAGCGCGGTGTCCATCATCTTGCGGCTCGACAGCTTGCGCAGGCCGGAATCCGGCGCCTTCTTGGTCGGTACCCGAAGGATCATGCGGTCCTTCTCGAACTTGATCACGATAAGCTCGAGCGACTGACCGCCGATGTCTTGCTTCTCGACCCCCAGTACACGTCCCACACCGTGGGTCGGGTAGACAACGTAGTCCCCAGCACCGAATTCAGACGCCTTCGACATGTTTGCGTTTCTCTTGTTCGTTGCGGATGGTTGGCGTGACGGGGCGGGCGCTTGCGGCGTGGCAGCGCGGCTCGTTCCACGCCGGTCGCGGTTGCGACCGGAGGCCGGTTGTGCGCCCGTCGAACGGGCGCGACCGCTGCTGCGGCCCGTTTTGCTATCGGGTCTCATGACCTACCCGCGCTGAACGACAGTAAAAACGAGAGCGTCAAGAAAGAGCCGGTCCCCCGCCTGGTCGGACCGGCACCTTCATTAAAGCTTTATATATCATTTTGCTGAAAAGCGCAACCGCTGCGCTGCAGCATTCTTGCCAAGCAGTTAATTTTATTAACCTTTTTTTGGCGCCCATAGCTCTGGCAGGGGTGGGAGCGGGAGCCACCGGGCCTTCTCCGGAGTCGTCGACCGCTAGTCGCCGCCGCTCTTGCCGGGATTGGGCGAGAAATACTGGTCGAACTTGTTGGCCGCGCCCTTATAGCTGTCGGCATCGGCCGGAGCCTCGCCCTTGCGGCTGATATTGGGCCACTTTTCCGAGTAGTCCCGGTTCAGCTCCAGCCATGCCTCGGCATTGGGATCGGTGTCCGGCAGGATCGCTTCGGGCGGGCATTCCGGCTCGCAGACACCGCAGTCGATGCACTCGTCGGGGTGAATGACCAGCATGTTCTCGCCCTCGTAGAAGCAGTCGACGGGACAAACCTCGACGCAGTCCATGTACTTGCAGCGTATACAGGCCTCGGTCACGACGTAGGTCATTTCATCCTCTCCTCGAGACTCCCTGGCACCACCGTCAGGAGCCGTCATTCTCCAACCGCGCCAGCGCCCGCCGGCGCGCCGTCGCGCTGTCCCGGTCGCTGACGTGCAGCAGGCCGGCGACCCGGCGCATCAGGCTCGCCTCGTAGTCGTGCAGCGCGCCATCGGCGTAGACGACCTGCCACAGCATTTCCAACATCTCATTGCGCTCGTCGGGCGTCATCCGCTCGGCAAGCACCTGGGTAAAGCCGAACAGCTGGTTCGAGGCGCCCACCCGCTCGTGCGCCTCTTCGACCAGGCGCTCGCAGGCCGCCGGCTCGAGGCCGAAGCGCTGCCCGACCAGCGCGACGACCGTGTCCATCTCGGTCGCGTCGACGCTTTCGTCGAGGCTCGCCGCTTCCACCAGCAAGGCTGTCGCCGCCAGCCGCAATTCCGCTGCGGCGTCGGGCGCCGGGCCGGCAGGCCGCTCCGCCAGCAGGTTTTTCAGCCGCTTCAGCACCGGCGGTTGCCTATCACGCGGTTCGCGCGCGAGGCAACCCTCGCCAAGTTGTGGATTTGCGCTCTTGCCGCAGGCGGCGGGCATCCCCAAGCTATCGACACATGAACGACGACAAGCCCTTCTGGTCCGATGCCGGCACGGGCGCCGGCGATCCGCGCCTCTGCGCCGCTGCCACCCAGCGCAATCGCGAACCGATCCTGGAGGTTCTGAGCCGCATCCTGCCGCGGCGCGGCACGGTGCTGGAGATCGCGAGCGGCACCGGCGAGCACGCGGTCTGGCTCGCCCGTCACCTGCGCCCGCTGATCTGGCAGCCGAGCGATCCCGATCCGGCGATGCGCCGCTCGATCGCCGCCCATCGGGCCGACGCCCACTGCCCGACGCTCGCAGCACCGCTCGAGCTCGACGTCACGGCGCCCGACTGGCCGATCGAAGAGGCCGCTGCTGTCGTCTGCATCAACATGGTTCACATCGCGCCCTGGGCGGCCAGCGAGGGCCTGATGGCCGGTGCGGCGCGCCTCCTCGAAGCGACCGCGCCGCTCTACCTCTATGGTCCCTACAAGCGCGGCGGAAAGCACACCGCGGCCTCCAACGAAGCCTTCGACCGCAGCCTGCGCAGCCAGAATCCGGACTGGGGCCTGCGCGACGAGGAAGCGGTGGTCGCGCTCGCAAAGCGCTCCGGCTTCGACCATCTGGAGACGGTCGAGATGCCGGCCAACAATCTTTCGGTGATCTTCCGCCGCCGTTAGCCGCGGCGCCCCCCGGTGAGCCAGCCGATCAGGCGATCGAGCGCGCGGCGCTCCTTCTTGGTCGGGCGGCCGCTGCCGGGCGCGCGCTCGGCGACGGCCGGCGCTACATCGGCCGGCAGGCGTTTCTCGGCGGTCGGCGGATTCAAGTCTTCGTAGAGCAACGCCGCTTCGCTCGCCGGGCCGCGCCGCTCGGCAAGCGCCTGCACGCGCACCACCCGGATCTGGCGGCCCTGGGGAAAGGTCAGCACGTCGCCGACCCGCACCGCCTGGTGCGCCTTTTCCACGTGGCGGCCGTCGAGGCGGAGGTTGCCGCTGCCGCAGAAGGCGCTGGCCTTGCTGCGCGACTTGAAGAAGCGGGCGTGCCACAGCCACAGATCGAGCCGTTGCGTGGCGGCCGGCGCGGCTTTCGCCGCCGGCGAGCTAGCCCGCGCCATCGCTGCCGGTCAACTGCCCGCCGCTCATATGCTCGCCATTCACTTGCCCCACGAGAGCTCGCGCAGCTTGGCGAAAGGCGAGCTGGCGGCACGATCCTGCTGCCGCGGCCGCTGCGCCGTCTGGTTGCAGCGCTTGCGCGGCGCGCGGCGGCGAAGGGCGAGCCCGCTTTCGCTCCGCTCGACCCGGTAGCCGAGCGCCGCCAGCGCGAGCGCCAAGCCCTCTTCGTCGCAGCCGGCGATCGCCAGCAGCTGCTGCGACGGCGCGAAGCTGCCCTGCTTCGAGAGCCGCCAGGCGGCGGCGACCAGCCGCTCGATCGCATCGGCACGCAGCGCGAGTGCCCGGCCCGGCTCGGCGACGCGCAGGTAGCCGGCGGCGAGACAGGCCGCTTCGTCGCTTGCGCCGGCCTCCAAGGAGAGCGCCCCTGCCGCCAGCGCCGTCGTTTCACGGCCGTGCCCGCGATGGATCGCCAGCAGCAGCGAGCGCAGCTGGCTCGAGCGCGTGCCGAGCAGGGCCGGAAGATAAACTGCCTGGCGCCCGAGCTTGACGCCGAGCGCGGCGAGCCGGCGCCGCTCGCTGCGGGTCAGCTCCTCGATCAGGGCCGCAACCCGGGCGCGCGGCAGCGTGCCGAGCGCTTCGACCAGCTGGAAGGCGAGACCGCGCGCGGCACCGCTCAGCGCCGCGTCCCGGAGCGCAAGGAGCGGCACCAGGCTGCGGGCCAGATGGCCTTCGACCCAGGCGGCAAGGCGCCGCCGCACCCGCTCGCGGCCGCCGCTGTCGAGGAAGTCGCTGTCGTAGGTTTCGACCGCAGGTGCGAGCGGGGTCGCGCCGCGCGCCAGCCGTCCGATGGCGACCGCGCGCCACAGCAGCTCGCCCTCCGGCGTCAGCGCAAGGGTCCCGTCCCCGTCGCGCTCCAGCCGCTCCAGGCGGCGCGCCATGTCGGCGCCGAGCGCGCGCCGCGCCGCGGTCAGCAGCGGGCGCGCCTCCGCGCTCCCGACCGACCGGTCGGGGTGGAAGCGGAAGCCTTCCAGGCGGCCGACGAACTGCCCCTCGACCAGCACGTTGCCGTCGGATTTGACCGCGCCCAGCAGCTGCGTCCCGCCGGAGAGACGCCGCACCAGATGCGCGGCGCGGCGGTCGACGAAGCGCTGGGTGAGGCGCTCGTGCAGCGCGTCCGAAAGGCGATCCTCGATCGCCCGCGCGCGCTCCTGCCATTGGGCGCTGTCGGCGAGCCAGTCGCCGCGGTGCGCGATGTAGGTCCAGACCCGGATTTCGGCGATGCGTGCGGTCAGCGTGTCGATGTCGCCGTCCTGGCGGTCGGCGGCGGCCATCTGGCGTGCCAGCCAATCGGGCGCGAGGCGGCCGTCGTTGCCGAGCAGCCGGCGATAGATTCGCCGCAGCAGGCGCAGATGCTGGTCGGAGTAGAGCTTGCGGAAGTCGGGGATCTGGCAGACTTCCCACAGCAGGCGCACGGAAGCACGGTCGCCGGCGAGCGCGGCAATCTCAGGATCGCGGGCGAGCACCGCCAGTGCGCGGGCGTCGTCGGCACCGTCGAGGCGGATCAGGTCGGCGCTCGGCGGCGGCTCTTCCAGGCTGCGCAGCAAGAGCTTGGGCGCGCGGAAGTCGAGCGAGCGGTTGCGCCAGTAGAGCTGCCGCAGCGGCTCGAAGTGATGGTTCTCGACCCGCTCGATCGTTTCCGGAGCGAACGCGCCGGCATCCTCGGTGGTACCGAAGGTGCCGTCGCTCATGTGGCGCCCGGCGCGCCCGGCGATCTGCGCAACCTCGGCGGCGGAGAGATCGCGATAGCCGCGCCCGTCGAACTTGCTGAGCCTGGCGAAGGCGACGTGATCGACCTTGAGGTTGAGGCCCATGCCGATGGCGTCGGTCGCCACCAGGTAGTCGACCTCGCCCTCCTCGAACAGCGCCACCTGAGCGTTGCGGGTGCGTGGGCTGAGGGCGCCCAGCACCACGGCGGTGCCGCCGCGCCGCCGCCGCAGCGCTTCGGCCAGCTCGTAGACTTCGGCGACCGAGAAGGCGACCACCGCCGAGCGCGGCGGCAGGCGCACCAGCTTGCGCTGACCGCTGTAGCCGAGCGTCGAGAAGCGCGGCCGGGTGACGATCTCGGCCTCGGGCACCAGGCGGCGCAGCAAAGGGCGCACCGTCTCGGCGCCGAGGAACATGGTCTCCTCCGCGCCACGCGCGTGGAGCAGCCGGTCGGTGAAGACGTGACCGCGCTCCGGATCGGCGGCGAGCTGAATCTCGTCGACCGCAAGGAATGCGACGGCGCGGTCGATCGGCATCGACTCGACGGTACAGAAGAAGTAGCGCGCGCCGGCGGGCACGATCTTCTCCTCGCCGGTCACCAGCGCGACCTGGCGCGCGCCCTTGATCCTGACCGCGCGGTCGTAGTTCTCGCGCGCCAGGAGCCGCAGCGGAAAGCCGATCATCCCGCTGGCGTGGCCCAGCAGGCGCTCGATCGCGAGATAGGTCTTGCCCGTATTGGTGGGGCCGAGGACGGCGCTGATCCTGCTGCGCGCGAGGCCGGACATGATGGCTAGAGAATCGGGTGCTTTGCCGCCGCTGGCAAGGGGCCGAAAAAGATAGAGTGGAGAACTAGGCCGTGCGGCGCGGCGGCGCCGGTTCGATCAAGGGCACGAAGGCGACCGGCAGCACCGCGCGCTCGTTAACTTTTCCATTGTCGTCCTTCTCGATCAAAAGCAGTTGCTGTTCGCCGCGCCCCGGCAGGCCGGCACCGACTTGCAGCGGCACCACCAATCGTCCGCCCGGCGCGAGCTGCTCCAGCAAGGGCGGCGGGACTCGCCGATGGGCCGCGGCGGTCACCAGGATCGCCTTGAAGGGTGCGGCTTCGGGCCAGCCGAGGCTGCCGTCGCCGAGCCTGAGGTGAAGATTGCCGTAGCCCAGCTCTGCCAGCGTGCCGACTGCGGGCCGATAGAGCTCTTCCACCACCTCGATCGAGTAGACCTCGGCACCGAGCTCGGCCAGCACCGCGGTCTGATAGCCGCGCCCGGTGCCGATCTCCAGCACCCGGTCGCCGGACGATACCTTCGCGAGGTCGCTCATGATGGCGACGATGTAAGGCTGCGAGATGGTCTGCCCGTGGCCGATCGGCTGCGGCCGGTTTTCGTAGGCATTGGCTTCGCAAACCGGCGGCATGAAGCGATGACGGGGTATGCGCTCCAGTGCCGCAATGACGTGCGGATCGAGCTTGTCTTTGCCCAGCCAGTGGGCGGTCGCCGCCACTTCCTCGGCGATCTCGGCCACCATGGCCTTGCGCCGGCGACGGGCCTCGTCGTCGTTGAGCGTCACGGGTCCTCCCCCAGACGCCGCCCTCCGAAGATTCCGTCCCAAGGCGCTTGACGGGACGGTCGTCGCGTCCAATATCCGCGTCCGACCGAAGAGATTTCGGAAGGCAAGGTCGGAAGAGATTAGCCGAGTTCGGGGAAAAAGGCAGCAAGCAAGATGTGCGCCGCAAAGAAACCGCGTGAGGACAACAGGAGCGCCAATGGCGAAGAGCAGCTGGCGTTCCAAGCGGAAGTCAGCCGTCTGCTCGATATCGTCGCCGGCGCGCTCTATTCCAACCGCGAGATCTTCCTGCGCGAGCTGATCTCCAACGC